>NZ_BAAADJ010000011.1 GCF_039522365.1 Bacillus carboniphilus
CGTCCTGAGCCAGGATCAAACTCTCCATAAAAGAAAAGATTTGAATAGCTCATAAAATAAAAAATTGAATTAACGTTGACGTTTTTCTTTGTTCAGTTTTCAAGGTGCAATTTCTTCAAATAAATTGGAGCGGGTGATGGGAATCGAACCCACGACATCAGCTTGGAAGGCTGAGGTTTTACCATTAAACTACACCCGCATATTTAATATAATTTTCAAGAGTCGGGAAGACAGGATTCGAACCTGCGACCCCTTGGTCCCAAACCAAGTGCTCTACCAAGCTGAGCTACTTCCCGTTCATATAAAGTTTATAATGGCGCGCCCGACAGGAGTCGAACCCATAACCTTCTGATCCGTAGTCAGACGCTCTATCCAATTGAGCTACGGGCGCCTTTGGTGCGGCCGAGAGGACTTGAACCTCCACGGGGTTAACCCCCACTAGGCCCTCAACCTAGCGCGTCTGCCATTCCGCCACGACCGCGTATGTTATTTTAGCGACAAATACAATCATATCACGGAATCTATCATTAAATCAAGTGGAAATTATTGGTGCGGGTGAAGGGACTTGAACCCCCACGTCATAAAGACACTAGATCCTAAGTCTAGCGCGTCTGCCAATTCCGCCACACCCGCAAAAAGGTTTTAAAAATAAAAATGGCTGGGCTAGCAGGATTCGAACCTACGCATGACGGAGTCAAAGTCCGTTGCCTTACCGCTTGGCTATAGCCCATTGAATAAATATCATAATTTACTTCATTGAATATGCTACAAGAGTAATCACAGCAGGAGCATTTAATTGCAAATGAACAACTACCTTGAATTACTTCAGTAGTTAAATGTTCCGATATTTTTCAAATACTCATTCCATACATATTCGTAAAAGTAATGGCGGTCCGGACGGGACTCGAACCCGCGACCTCCTGCGTGACAGGCAGGCATTCTAACCAACTGAACTACCGGACCATTTAATTTTTGTAGTGTATTATATTGTAAGAAAGTAAAAGAAAGTGACCCGTACGGGATTCGAACCCGTGTTACCGCCGTGAAAGGGCGGTGTCTTAACCACTTGACCAACGGGCCAGATTGAAAGTTATCTGGCGGAGAAGGAGGGATTTGAACCCTCGCGCCGCTCGCGCGACCTACACCCTTAGCAGGGGCGCCTCTTCAGCCACTTGAGTACTTCCCCAAGAATTGAAGATTTGGCTCCGCAGGTAGGATTCGAACCTACGACCGTTCGGTTAACAGCCGAATGCTCTACCACTGAGCTACTGCGGAATAGTTAATATTTCACCTAAAAAGATGTTGTGTTTTAAAGAACGTCCAGATTTCAGAATGATTACTCAAGATGTGGCTCAATCTGTACGCTGAAGCAAATGCTTCGTAGCTTATTCCGGCGTGCTCTACCACTGAGCTACTGCGGAATAGTTATGATTTGATTCATTTTCACGAATCAACTCTTTAAATTATAATGACGTACAAGCACTCTGTCAAGACGCTCCAGTCATTACCAAAATGTCGGTTCGTTGTCTGAAATGGTGCGTCAGACAGATATATAATATATCAGCGATTGAGTTGGATGTCAAACCATTTTCAAAAGTTTTTTCTAGATATCTTTTCCAATGTATTTAAGCTTTCCTCTACAGCTCCCACATACATACTTACGGACATTGATTCTTCTTTTCCTCTTATACACCTTACAGCATTTTTCACATTTATATATTAAATAGCTTTGTTTCTGCTGCACAGAGGGTAAGACTTGGCAAAATCGAGGAGCACCCACTTTTTGAAGAAGTTGTTTAAAGTCTTTGTCTTTATGCTGATACCCTTTTCCTTCTATATGGAGGTGATAGTGACAAAGTTCATGCTTTATTATACCTTCCATTGTTTCTTTGCCGTATTCAAACAAGTATTTAGGGTTAATCTCAATGTTATGTGATTTTAATAAGTATCTTCCACCTGTAGTACGGAGTCGGTTATTAAAGATGGCTTTATGTTTGAATCGTTTTTGAAAGTATTGAAGAGATAAGTCTTCAACTAACTGTTGGAGTTCTTCATTAGTCACATGATCACCTATAAAATTGTATTCGATAAAGTTGTACTTGGAACGTGACAACTTATTATAGCATACATTGTATATTACTATTACTTGAATCGGGAGGGGAAACTTTTATGCCGACCTGGTTCCAAAATCAAATGAAAAAAGCCTTTTATGAGAAGAACCGTTATCAAATTAAAGTTCTGAATCAATGTTGGTTTTTTTATCAAAAGAAATATGGGGAGTCCTCGTAGGAACTTACTTATTTAAAGAACTATTCATCATTCAATAATAGGAAGGATGAACAAGGGTGCCTGTAGATCAGGACACCCTTGTTTATTTGGTGAATAAACTTTTTGTTAAAGTATCTGAATGCGAGTGTACTTTTAAAAATTCGTGCGCATTTCCAAGATATCGACGCGCAAACTCAAATTTCCGCGCAAATCTCTTAATCCTGCACCCCAATAAACCATCCCACACCACATAAAAACGGTGTTTCTTCGAAGAACTTCGAAAAAACACCGTCCATATTAACTATATTCCTGAATTAGCTCTTTTTTTTTATGAAAACTAAGATTTCAACATCGTCAATGCCACTCGACCTTTTTTCAAATCTACAGAGTCTACCCATACGGTTACGATATCCCCCACCGATACAACATCAAGCGGATGTTTGACAAATTTATTACTTAGTTTTGAGATGTGGACTAGTCCATCTTGTTTAACCCCAATGTCAACAAATGCACCAAAATCAACTACATTTCGGACAGTCCCCTGTAATTCCATCCCTTCCTTTAAATCCTCGAGCTTCAATACATCTGTTTTTAAAAGAGGTCTTGGCAAATCATCACGTGGATCTCGTTCAGGACGTACAAGAGCTTCACAAATATCTTTTAAGGTAATAGCTCCAATCCCCAAACTCTCTGCCATTTCTTCTATAGAAATTGCCTTTATTGCTTCTATTAACTCCTCAGTTCCTAAATGTTGTTCAGTAAGACCTAACTTATCTAATAGCGTTCCTACCTCTTTATAGGTTTCAGGATGGATGGGTGTTCGGTCTAATGGGTTCTTACCATCTGGAATTCGTAGGAAACCGATACATTGCTCATAAGTTTTGGCACCTAATCTTGGAATGGTCTTTAACTCAGCCCTAGATGTGAATTTCCCTTCACTTTCACGTTGCTTCACAATATTTTGAGCCACGGTTTTCGATAGGCCTGCAACATATTGTAAAAGAGAAGGCGACGCTGTGTTCACATTGACCCCTACCTGGTTTACGACAGTTTCTACAACGAATTGAAGCTGTTCATTTAACCTCTTCTGCTGAACGTCATGCTGGTACTGTCCAACACCTACAGATTTTGGGTCAATTTTTACAAGCTCCGCCAATGGATCTTGCACACGTCTAGCAATAGAGACAGCTGACCTTTCCTCTACTTGTAGGTCTGGGAATTCCTCACGTGCTAAATCCGATGCAGAATAGACACTTGCTCCCGCTTCATTCACTATGAGGTAAGGAACTGATAAACTATTCGCCCCTAAAGTGTCTGTCACGAATTGCTCCGTTTCACGGGATGCTGTTCCATTCCCTATTGCAATAATTTGAACATCATACTTACGGACAATATCTACAAATCGTTCCTTTGCTTCTTTCTTCTTCGCTTCGGATGTATGCGGATAAATAACACCTATAAAATGAACTTTCCCCGTTTCATCAATAACAGCCAGTTTACATCCAGTTCGGTATGCAGGGTCAACCCCTAGCATTACACTACCCTTCAAAGGAGGCTGCAACAAAAGATTCCTTAAGTTTTCTGCGAAAATCTCAATGGCCCTTTCTTCGGCCTTTTCCGTAAGCTCATTTCTAATTTCTCTTTCAATAGATGGTTGAATCAACCGTTTATATCCATCTTCTGCTGCAAATTTAACAAACGGGGCTGCAACAGATACAGAATTTTTTATCCACTTTCTTTCTATGTATTCCATTATCTTTTCAACATCCGGTTTGATTGAGACCTTTAGGATATCTTCCTTCTCCCCACGATTTACAGCCAAAATTCGATGGGGAACGATTTTGGAAACTGCCTCCTTGTACTCATAGTACATTTCATAAACAGCTTTTTCATCTTTATCCTGGTCCTTAACGGATGTTTCCATTTGACCATTTCGATATGTTTCTTGACGGATCCACTTACGTAATGAAGCTTCATCAGAAATCATTTCTGCAATGATATCTTGTGCACCTTGTATCGCTTCTTCAGCGGTCAAAACCTCTTTTTCTTCTGAAAGATATTTTGCAGCTTCTTCTTGTATATCCCCGCTTAGTGGGAAAGACAACATCCAATTAGCAAGTGGCTCTAGTCCTTTCTCCTTCGCCACGGTAGCACGAGTTCTTCTCTTTTGTTTATAGGGGCGGTACAGATCTTCCACTTCTTGGAGTTTTTCGGATTTCAAAATACTTTCTTCTAATTCTGGAGTTAATTTATTTTGTTCCGCTATTAGGCGAATCACTTCTTCTTTTCGCTTTAATAAATTCTCTAAGTATGTCCATCTTTCTGTAATGGCTTTGATTGCCACTTCATCCAGAGATCCCGTTGCTTCTTTTCGGTAACGAGCAATAAATGGAACTGTATTCCCTTCCTGAATTAAGGACATAACACTTTTTACTTGAGTTTGCTTTACATTTAATTCTTTTGCAATTGTCGTATAAAGATTGATTTGCTGCTCCTCAACTGTAACCACTATACAACCTCCATTTTCACATCAATATCTCCATTGTATCAAAATTTTATAAACTACATTCCCTTTTGGGAGTAAACCTTCAAACAAGTAAAAAAGAGATGAAAAAAACCAAGACATAATGCCTTGGATTATCATGCTGCTTATTTAATTATTATTTAAGACTGCCTATCACAAAGGTGGTGTCATCTTTTTTAGTTACACCTTCTACCATCGTGCGATAGATATAATCCAATGGCATGTTCATTTTCAAATACTTTTTATGTGACATCTGACTTAAACCATCCGTGTGCAGAATAAATCGAGAAGGTGTCTCGTATCGATAGCGACGAATTTTAAAGCTTTGACCCTTCCCGGATAGGTATCCATTCACTGGCAATGGATAGATTGTACTTCCATCATGTTTTACGAAGTGGAATTTCACATTTCCCACTCCGCAAAATGTGAACTCATTCCGAGTGTAGTCAAATTCGACAATCGTTACAGCTGCTCCTCTTTTTTGTTGTAATGCTTCATTACACGCCTTCATAATATCCTCAACAGGTGATTGGATATGTTCTTTTGCGGCATCAATAACAGCTTCTGCTGATTGTTTTGCATAAACCACTGCCTAAGCCATCTGCAACCACAACAAAAAGCCTTGAACCATCTGATATATAATAATAGGCATCCCCACAATGGTAATTACCTTCTTTTTTTGCTTGATAGCTGTATACATCAACATGTTCGTCTGTAAGATGGGTCAACCTTCGTCACTCCGAATCTGAATATCAGCGTTTATTGCTTCCTGAAGCTTTTTAATGGCTCTTCTCTGAAGTCTTGAAACATGCATCTGGGATATTTCAAGCTTTTCACCCGCTTCTTTTTGACTCAAATTATCTAGGTACGTATATTGAATAATTTGCTTTTCTCGATCTGTTAATACATGTAATACTTTTTCCAGAACAAGCCTTTGATGCACTTTTTCATAGCCTTCATCAGGTTTACCGACCAAATCAAGGAGCGTGATCGTTCCACCGTCTGCATCTGCTTCGATTGCTCTATCAACCGATAGGGCTTGATAACTCTTCCCCATCTCCATTGCTTCCAATACTTCTTCTTCCGTAACATCTAAAGCATTAGCAATCTCCTCAATCTTAGGAGATCTTTGTAATTCCGTTGTAAGCTTTTCAACTGTTGCCTTAATTTTTGGGCCTAGCTCTTTAATCCTTCTTGGAACATGCACACTCCAAGTACGGTCACGCAAAAACCTCTTAATCTCACCAATTATGGTTGGAACAGCAAAAGATTCAAAGCTTTTCTGATAGGTTTCATCATATCGCTTGATAGCTCCAATTAACCCAATAACGCCTACTTGAACAATGTCTTCATGGTAAGAGCTACCCTTAGAGTATTTACGAGCTAATGTTTCTACCAGTCCTTTATAATGTATGACAAGATTAGCTTGCGCTTCTTCATCTTGGTTTTGTTGATATTGGTTAATCCATTCTAAAACTTGCTCTTTTGTGATTTCATTAGGTTGAGACAGTTCTTGCATCCCTTTCCACCTGCTCTCCTTCGAGAAACTTCGTCATTAGGACTGTCACCCCATCTTGCTGGTGAATTCGAACTTGATCCATTAAGGTCTCAATTAAATAAAGACCTAGCCCACCTTCACGCAGTACTTCTACATTCGTTTCTTCCGTGTTTTGATATGGACCTGTTTCTCCTCTTACCTGATCTAAATCAAATGTTTGACCTCTATCTGAAACGATAATTTCTAAGCGGTCTTTAAAAATAGCAAAACCAATCAATACATCTCCAACTTCAGCGGATTGATAGGCATGCTGAACAGCGTTCGTAACAGCTTCACTCGTAGCAATTTTTAAATCTTCTATTTCATCATAAGAGAATCCCATTCTACTCGCGATTCCAGAAAGCGTTAAGCGAATAATTCCAACATACTCTGCTTTCGACGGGATTTTCATTTCAACATATTCAAAAGAACGGTTCATTGCACTTCACCCTCAGTATGGCTTTCAATATTCATAATGTCCGCCAATCCAGTAATTGTAAATAATCTCCTTAAGCGTTCAGAAAGCCCTACTAGCATTAAATTCCCATCATTGCTACGAACATTTTTAAAAACCCCGACGAATACGCCTAAACCTGTACTATCCATATACGATACATTCCCTAAATCAACAATTAAATGAACACCCTTTTTCTCTGATAACGGAAAAAGAACCTCCCGTAATTTAGGTGCTGTATACGCATCTATTTCACCACCAACATGAACATGGTCTTGATGGTCCATTTGTTTGACATCAATCGCTATATTCATAAAATCGCCCACCTCTTCAGCGTTCTTCCTTTATTTCTTACCCGATACTCTTGTAAGTCAAACCTTTCTTTTTAAAACAATAAGAGTAAAGTCATCTCTAAGCTCAAAATCCTGGAGTTTTTCTAATTCCTTATAGATTTGATTAACCATTTCTTGAGCATTTGAATGAATGTATTTTCTCATGGATTTCAATAGGGCTTCTCTCTCTATGAACCCATCATCGGTCCTACATTCGGTCACACCATCGGACATAAGAATAATCATGTCATTTGGTTGTATATACTTGACATATTGTCTGTACTTCGTATGCCGATCAACACCTAGCATCAATCCTCTAGCTTCAATTTCTTCAAAACTATCAGAATTGGCATGGTAATAGATTCCTGGCTCATGACCTGCTGACGAGTAGGTGAATGTATGAGAAACAGGATTATACATCCCATAGAACATTGTAACGAACATACTTGGGTCTACATTTTGTTCTACAACACGATTAAGATTCTCAAGGACATAACGAGGATCTGGTCTATGTTCAGGTAAGGAATCCATTGCGTACTTGATCATAGACATGCATAATGCAGCTGGTATACCTTTCCCAATCACATCCGCTATGGCAATACTCACACAATTATTGTCATCATGGACAAAATGGAAATAATCACCATTCATATGCTTAGCAGGGACACTAATAGCACCAATATCCAAACAATCGATTTGAGGGATATCCGTGTCTAATAAGGTTTGTTGGACGTTTGCTGCAATTTCCATCTCTGTTTTTAATTCTTCTTGTTTAAAGCGAAGGCTTTGATATTCCCGAAAACGGAGTCCGTACCCCATCATTACCTCTAGTAATAGCTCAAATGTTTGAATGGTATCTCCTTCATTTAGGGAAATATCATCCATTAAACCATTCCTATGAATGTTTATGATTTCTTCGGGGGATATTCCTTGTTCGATTGCCTTCTTACTGAAATTTTGAGCTTGATATAATGCCTCTTCAGTCGGATTCTTCAAAAATCCCCTGAGTATTTGCTTATATTGTTGCTCTAATTCTTCACGGAAGCTCATCAACAATCCTCCTAACGAAGCCACTTTTTAGCTTCGATTCGCGTCCCTTTCCCTACTTCAGAATCAATAGCAAATTCATCCATCAAACGTTTTACTCCAGGTAATCCTGCACCTAGTCCGCCTGAAGTTGAAAAGCCATCTTCCATAACTTTTCGGATATCGGCAATGCCTGGCCCCTCATCAATTGCCTCTACTAATAGACCCTGTTTCCCTCTGCTGTTCAATTTATAAATAGAAATCTGACCTTTTCCTGCATAAAGATATATATTACGTGCTAGTTCACTAATCGCGGTCGTGATGCGAGCTTGGTCTACTGTGCTAAAGCCTAAATCTTTAGCATAATCTCGTCCTAGCTGGCGAGCCGCTACAATGTCCCATTCATTAATTATTTGAACATAGGACTGGTCCGCCATACTTTAATCCCCCAATTCCTGCCTAAGTTTATCCAAACCTTTCTCTAAATCTAAGGCTGTTAAGACATCATCTAAGGTGACTCCAAGCTCTAGTAACGTAATGGCGACGGCTGGTTGAACCCCAGTTATGACTACCTTAGCTCCCATTAGTTTGGACATTTGAATAACATCGCCAAGGACTTTGGCAATAAAGGAATCTATAAAATCTATGGCTGTAATGTCTATAACTACACCATTCGCACCCGTCTCATATATTTTTTGCAGTAAGTCCTCCTGAAATTGAAGAGCTGTTTGATCGTCTAGCTCCCATTGAATAGAGGCTAAAAGAGTATTATGCAGCTTTAATATCGGAATCCTCATTCCGCACCCTCCAGTTTGACAATTTTGCGACTTGTCAGTTCTAAGGCCGACTCTATTCCCTTTTGCAGGGTGTTTTTCGTCGTTATATGCTCTAGATCAATACCCAGATTAACGATTGTTTGTGCAATTTCAGGTCGTATTCCAACTAACATACACTTAGAACCTACTAATCTCACAGCTTCTGCAGCTTGAATGATATGATGGGCAACCATGGTATCAACAACTGGAACACCTGTAATATCGATTAACACAACTTCGGAACGATGATTGACTACACCATTCAATAAGTTCTCCATGATTTGCTTGGCTCTTTCTGTATCGATTGTACCGATTAATGGCATGACGGTAATGCCTTCAAATACAGGTATTAGTGGTGCCGACAATTCTTGAAGCGCTGTTTTTTGAAGAGAAACCGTTCTTTCCCATGTACTTGTATATCTATTTACTATTTCATTATATAAAGGTGTAAGGATCGAATCTAAATTTGAATACAAGGTGAGTTGTTCTGTATCGGTGAATCCTTCCTCTTTTAGGGCATGGACGAATATGTCTTCAAATGCTTTAAACCCATCTGAAACGAACCCTAAAGTCCATCCGAGTTGAACAATTTTATCTACAAAGTCATCCAAAGGACTTTGAGAAGACGTTAACCCAACGATTTTACTAGCGATCAAATCAATAAACTCTCGTCCTGTTGAAACGAATACTTGATCGGACACAACATTGATAATACGATCATCTGTTGTTTCTTTCATTCTTTCAGTCCATTTTATGACTAGTTCCTCTTTTTGATTTTGTACGTAGTTTATAGCTCGAGTGTCCATAAAATCCCCCTTATCTTACCACAAATTTCTACTCATCCCTTCAATGGTAATAGGATGTAACAATAATGTGAATCGTTTGTAGCACTAGAATTCAATTTGAAATCTTCATAAAATTTATAAGTCCATTATAACCTATTACACCAAATCCCCTAAAACAAAACCTATTTTATGAAAATTTCTAAAAAATATAAGCCTTTCTTCTCGTTTATGAAAAAAGGCCCTGAAAAAGGAAAAAGCAAGCTATAAGCTTGCTTAGAGGTTGGCAGAAACACCTAATATTGATATTTAAATAATAGCCGCGACGGCAGATGTAGTATGTATGAAAAAACGCCCTGAAAAAAGAGAGCGCTTTATGGTTAAAAATGAATGAGTCCTAGACTAATCTGCAGTGCTTCATCCACTTTTTCCATCATTTCTTCGTCTAAATGCGTAATCTTATCTGTTAACCGCTGTTTATCAATCGTCCGGACTTGTTCCAGCAAAATAACAGAATCACGTTCAAATCCATATCGTGCTGCATCAATTTCAACATGAGTTGGGAGTTTTGCTTTTTGAATTTGTGCTGTTATCGCCGCGACTATGACAGTGGGGCTAAACCGATTCCCGATATCGTTTTGGATAATGAGTACAGGTCTTACTCCACCTTGTTCAGAACCAACGACAGGGGAAAGGTCAGCAAAATATACGTCGCCACGTTTCACAATCAAATATTTATCCCCCGCTGACCAGCTTTTCTACGGTATGTTCTGCCTCATATTCCGCTTGAAATGCTTCCGAAGCAATGGAGAGGTTTATTTTAGCCATTTCCATATATCCTCTTCTCATTGATTCACGGATTTGTCTTTTCTTTTTCTCACGTAGATACATATTTGTCGCACGGTAAATCAATTCATTCAAATTAACGTTTTCACTATCTGCATAGCTGTCAAGTTCGGAAACAAGCTGCTTAGGTAGCCGAACGGTTAATTCAGTTAAAAGATTCGAATCTGACACGAGCTACACCTCCACGGGACACTTACACCTGTATTCTTTGCCACTTTCCATGATACCATGATATCCAAGCCCTGAAAAGGCTTCTTGAACAATTCCTCTCTATTATAAGCAAAAAGGATTGTCCTTTATGCATCAAGTTTTAAAGATTACCTTAAAATCGGGTTATCCGTCACCATTTGTTGGTCATTTTTGATATAAATACGGGGAACTCGGCTTGAAATCATACAAGCTACTTCATAGTTGATAGTCTCTAGTCTATCAGCTACCTCATCCATTGAAACCACATCTCCAATCAATGAGACAACCGTTCCTTCTGCAAAATATTTAGGAAGCTTAATCATACATTGATCCATACAAATACGGCCAATAATAGGGACCCTTTTCCCATCAACACTCACATCATGTCCTTGATTTTTTCTTATCCAACCATCCGCATAACCAATAGGTAGAGTTGCTATCCATTCATCTTCTTCAGCCACATAAGTATTTCCATAGCTGATTGCTGTTCCTTTTGACACCTGTTTCACTTGAACCATTTTTGTATAAAGGGAGAGCGCAGGCTTTAATTCGAATGGTAGATAGGGTTTTATTTCAGGTGAAGGAGTTAGACCGTACATTGAAATCCCCATTCGAACAGCATTATATTTTTGGATATTCTCTTTGAAGCCTGCAGCACTGTTACTTATATGGATGATTGGTGGCTTTGCATCAAGCTGGCTCACCCAAGAATGAAACAGGTTGAGTTGCTTAGAAAAATAACTCTCCTCTAGCTGGTCTGCTGTTGCAAAGTGCGTAAATAAACCTTCCCAAACAAAAGAAGATGAGGTCTTACAAACTTCAATAAGCTCAACCAGTTCCTCAAAATCTTGAATTCCTAAACGTCCCATACCAGTATCTGCTTTAATGTGGATCTTTATGAATTGTTTTGGATTAAGAATGGATTTCGCTTGTAGTAACCAGTCTTTTTTAAAGACTGTTAATGATATGTTATAGTCAGAGGCTACCTGTACATCTGTTGGCCTCGTGGCACCGAGAACCAAGATTGGAGCTTTTACACCTTTTTGTCGAAGAGCAATCGCCTCATCTAAAATCGCGACAGCTATAAAATCAGCTCCTGATTCCAATGCCGTTTGGGCCACTTGTACATCACCATGCCCATAAGCATTAGCTTTCACGACGGCCATGAGTTCTGTACCAGTCGGGAGAAAATTCTTCATTTGTGTTACGTTCCAGTTAATGGCATCTAGATTGATTTCTGCCCAAGTATCCCGATAAAATCCCATCTATGTCCCTCCTAAGAAAACGGAACCGCTTAGGCGACGAGGCTAAACATAGTTCATAATTCCGAATTCTTAATTACGATTAAGAAAAACAGGCTCCCTTTTCGAGAACCTGCTTTCACTTTGAAGATAGAATTATTTTACCATAGTTCCTTGAACAGAACGAGCTACATGTTCCATTTCTTCAGGCGTTAGTTCATTAGAAGCTAACATATATTCAACCCCGTTATGTGTCCATTGAACAGTTGTCGCTGTCATAGCTCCAATGGTAAATCCTAGATCTACCGGTTCACCATTTACCGGCGTAGAAACAACCGCTGCTGGCATTACTTCAGCCTTTTCTTGAATTAACGTGAATTTCTTCGTTGTATCCCCAGACTCCAATTCATACATTTGAATCACTCTTTGACCATTTTCCGTATCCATATGCTTTTCTTCAATGACAAATGCGCCATCTAAAGTCGCATTGAATACTGCAAATTCCTCGCTTGCAACTTCTTCAGATACACCAGCTGTCGTTTCTTTATCTAGCTGAGCACCTTCCATATTCTTTTTCATATCAAAAGAATCTGGATCGAATTTCGCATTAAATTCAGTGTCACCGAAAGCTACAGTAACTAGTGGATTATGGTCAGTATCCATGACCTTCACACTTACAGGAGCAAGATCCTTTTTAGAGAGGGTAATTTCTTGCATCGGCAACATTTTGTTGTTTTGATAACGTGTTTTCGTTTCGAACACAAAGTGCTCTTCTGTTTCTTTAAACGTAGCTTCCGGGTCCTCCATAATATCTTGCACTAGTGACTCGTAAAGATATGGTTGACTCGAATTCTTCGGCCAATCGCTTTGGAAACGGAAGCTCTTGTTTAAGGCTGGTGTTAGTACAAATACACCTTCTTTGTTCTTTAAGATCATTTGACTTTGATCTTTACCTGCATTTTTCAATGCCACTCGATAATAATCTGGATCGTTGTGCCATACTTCAACATCATATTCTTGTGGCTCAGCACCCATTTGTAATGTCATTTTGGCTTTCGTTTTATAGCTCGTTAGCCCATCCATCTTCTTATTGAGATCTGAAACGACATCCTCTTGGGACTTAGCTCCACAAGCACTTAATACAACCATTAACACCAGGCACAACAATGGCAACAACCATTTTTTCATGCTTTCAACCCCTTCTTCGTGTCTTCATTTAACTGAGTAGAGAGGGAGATAGCCAAGTTGACAATTTCAAAGATGTTGTGTCCAGCCTAGCCATGTCAGTAATAAGTTATGATTCCCTACCTGACTTTTACCTTTGTAAAATACCTTGACTAGACCTCGCTTGGTGTATAGACTCGGACTCCTTGTCTCTCCTTGTGCATTAGAAATATATGAGACAAGTTTTACATTTATGTCCACTTCGGCTGACAAGCATGAAAAAGTTTTTTACTATTGGTTACGAGTATATGGATATGTATTTTTTCTTTATCACGCTTCACTTTCGATAATGGCTTGCGCTACAACAAACTCGTGACTATGAGAAATGGAGAGGTGAACACCTTTGGATTCAGGCTTAGCATAAAATGGTTTTCCCCTTTCATCTCGTTGTATTTCTATAGATTGAAAAGAGAGCTCTTCCCCAATCCCTACCCCTTTAGCTTTTGCATAGGCTTCTTTTGCTGCAAATCTACCAGCTAAGAACTCCACCTTCCGCTTCAAAGGGTACCGATTATATTCCTTAAGTTCATTCTCTGTTAAAATGCGTTTTGGAAATCGAGGTTGCCGATTGACCACTTTTTGTATTCGATCCTTTTCAATAATGTCTATTCCGATACCTGTTATCAATTGCTCTTCCATCCCTTCTAATTTAGAATGAAAACGAATATATTAAACTGCTTGTGCAAACAAATGCACAAGCCCCTGAACAAAACCTGTTTTTATCTGTTTTTACATTAACCTTAATTGAAAGGAGCTCTTTCATGTTTGTCAGAACAGAAAGTTTTCGTGAATATATAAGAGAATACCCTGTGATTACAGCGATTGTTTGTATCAACATACTGGTTTATTTAGCTGCACACCTTCCATTCTTACCAAATATCAAGGTGATTACTTCGATGATTGGCATCAACTTTTTAGTTGGCCAAGGTGAAATTTGGAGACTAGTGACCCCCATCTTTTTACACATTCAATTAGCACACTTTTTAATGAATACCGTAGCTGTCATTATTTTCTCTCCATTTTTAGAGAAGCTACTCGGAAAGGTTGGCTTTATTAACCTTTATTTATTTTCTGGAATTGTCGGAAACCTGGCAACCTTTATCCTTCTTCCATCAAGCTACACTCACTTAGGGGCAAGTGGTTCTTTTTATGGTCTATTTGGTTTCTATTTAAGTTTAATCCTTTTTAGAAAAAATCATTTCCCAAAGCAAATTCGTCAATCGATTGTATTAATTTTAGTACTAGGTGTCCTATTTACCGTTATCCAACCTAATATTAACATGATTGCACACTTGTTCGGGGCTATTGGGGGATTTGGGTTCGGGTACTTCTTCCTTCATTATGGGCGTGGAAAAAGGACTTCGTGAACAAATAGGCGCTGTCTAGTAAGTCCTAAAATAAGGGATGAGGAGGAAAAATGAATGGTTTTCTCCTCATCCTTTTTCCGTTCATTCATTTAGCCGGACACTGGTTCCGTTATTCTTGTGAAAATGGCTATTTCCGAAGGGCAAACGGACTCTCGTTCCGCTATTAGACTGTTTTAAGAGCTTTTACAGCTGATTTTTGCCAAATAGCGGATTCTCTGTCCGCCAAACAGTATAATACACTCTTTTTTGAGCAAATAACGGATCTCCTGTCCATTTCGCTCCACTAACCGGACACAGGATCCGTTATTCTTATTAAAATGGCTATTTTCGCGGGGCAAACGGACTCCTGTTCCGCTATTCCACTGTTTTAAGAGCTTTTACAGCTGATTTTTGCCAAATAGCGGATTCTCTGTCCGCCAAACCGTATAAAACACTCTTTTTTGAGCATATAACGGATCTCCTGTCCACTTCGCTCCACTAACCGGACACAGGATCCGTTATTCTTATTAAAATGTCTATTTTCGCGGGGCAAACGGACTCCTGTTCCGCTATTCCACTGTTTTAAGAGCTTCTACAGCTGATTTTTGCCAAATAGCGGATTCTCTGTCCGCCAAACCCTTAAAAACACTCTTTTTGAAGCACATAACGGATCTCCTGTCCACTTCCGCCCATTACCCGGACACTGTTTCCATTATCCTTATAAAAACGGCCATTCTCAAAAGACTTCTGGACACCCCCTATTTTTTTATTTATATTCATTTTGAGAACGAAACCATTGATAAACTTGTTTGGCATCTTGAGTAGTAATATAGTTTACTTTTGCTATTGATTTTGTTGATCCTGATTTTACATGACCCCAAACAGAAACGAGCTCCCACTTCCTCATTATTGGCCCCCTATTCCATTCTATGGCTTGAATTTTATTCTTAAGAAGGAAGGATGTCGTTCTAGAAATCGCCCTATGTCTCAGGGTTAACTGTTTATTCCCGCTTAGGTGATAACCTGTATCTTTATATTGAAACCATCTCCATGTAAATAGGAGCGGAACTATAAGAAGAACAACGAGCCCCCATTTATGAAAAAAATAAAAACCCGCAGCTAGAAATGGTAACAAAATAAGAAAAGACCTCAAAATTTGCAACTTTAATGCATGTACAGGGGCCCCTTTTAAAGGAGGGTCTACTTCATAATCTGGTAACCCTAATTCTACGAGTTCTTTCAAAGCTCTCTTTCGAATAACAGGAAAAAGCATCAAGGCTTTATCATTCATATCATTACTTGTACTACCTGCACTATCGACATAAACTGCTGCTAGTCCTAATAGTTGCCGGATAGGATTTTCCACTACACGGACAGATTGAATCCTTACCAGAGGTAATGTAAGCTGTCTCTTTTCAATTAACCCCTTTGTAATAATAATATCCTCCTGCTCTTTCTTCACTGTAAAGTTAGCGTATCGGAGGTATGTAAGGATAATAGAAGCTACCCAAGCTAATGTAAAGAAAAACAAAATGGTAAAGGTAATTAACAGCACACTACCTTGAACCCAAACAGTGATTCCTGAAAAAATTTCCTCATAGGGAATCACCTCTTCAAACTGAAAGAAGAAAGCCATAACAGCAGATAGAACAACTCCAACACTGCCTGAAGTTGTAGCTAATAATAGTAACTGTTTATTTGTGATTTGATATATTGTAGTGACATTTGATTTATCAGGTAAATCCTCTGCTACCTCAGACCTTTCAGCAAATATAATGGACTTAATTCTTTCCGCCTCTTGTTTTGTTACAGCTGTTAAGACGGCGTCTGCCTCCTTTCCTACTGCAGATCCGCCTGCTGTTTCAACTTTAACTTGGACCAGATTAAACATCCTGTGCAATATTCCGGACGTTAAATCTAAACTTTGAATTCGATCAAAAGGTATGTATCTTTTTTTTCGAACAAACAGCCCATACTCAATTCGCAGTTCTTGCTGTTCTAGTCGATAGGAGTACTTTAGCCATGACACTATACCCGTAATTCCAACTATAACGATCATTGCTCCTGCTACCATAAAGTAAAAGGTTGTCTCATTGGAACCAAATACAAAAAATAATAGAAGAGGAAGCAGTAATTCTTTTATGCTTTTTAAAACTTTATGTACAGCAGCAATGGGGTGCAGTCTTTTTGGTTCAGACATCTTCTTCAGCCACCCTCGCTAGTCTTGATATCGAATATCGTAGTTGTTCTGCTTCTTCCTCTGCTAATGCTGGAATTTCGTGAGAGGTTGCTGCTGTAGAAATAACAATCGTTGCTAATCCATACTTCTTCAATATTGGCCCTTGAACTGTATCTACATGTTGTACCCGAATCATGGGGACAAGCGTATTTTTCACAATTAAAATACCGTGTTGAAGTTCAATCTCTTGCTCTCTAACCTCATACCACCATTTCCTCCATCGAAGTTTTGGAATAATAATAACAAGGAATAAAGCGAGAACAAACCAAACAAATAAGATGGTATAAGAAAACCAATGTAGCCCTTCTAAAAAAAAGGGCAGTACGAAAAATCCTATAGGGACTAATAATGCAATAAGTGAATGGATGATACCTGTTATTCTCCAAACAGAAAGGGCTTTTTTAGAAATCCGATTACTTGGATTCATCATATGTTTAAACAGACCCACTTTCATAAAACGGCTATTTTACGTTTAGTTTAACAGAATTATGGTGGAATTAAATCCTTTATAACGTAAAAGCGGCTTTATTTACCCACTCAATCGATGCTTCTTTTTCTAGGTCATGTACTAGTTTAAATAGCGCCTCATCTTTTCGCTTGGCTTCAATCATACAGTCTACTTGTTCTACACTTCCTTTAATGGAATGGAAAAAGTCCAGTAATAATGAAGGCTCAATAAATTCTGCATGTGCCTTGAATTCCTTTTCAGACCGTGGGCTTGAAATATGAATCTTTGGAGGCAGTGCAGAATGCTTCCAGGTATTTAATATTCTTTCCCAATATAATGTCCAATCCTTGTTTTCATGATTTGCCAAGTGATGATGGATATCAAACACTAACGGAATACCAAGCTTCTCACACAAATACAAGACATCCTCTACATGAAAAGAGGTATCATCGTTTTCAAGCATAATTAACCGTTGGATACTCTCTGGTATTAACCCCCAATTATGAATAAATTGTTCCAAGGCTTTCTCTTTATCGTTATAGACCCCACCAACGTGTAGGACACATCGATGTTCGGGAGGAATCCCCATGCCCATTAAAAGCTTTCGATGCATCCCTAACGTTTTGAGAGAGGACTTTAGAACATCTGTATCTTCACCATTTAACACAACAAAGTGATCCGGGTGAAAATCTACTCGCATTTTGGGATGAGCTAGAAGGAATTCTTTTACCTCGCTTAATTCTTCTGCAAGAGGTCGAATGTAATTCCAATCCTTTACATCCTCATGGTTTGCTAAGGGGATAATTTTCGATGTAAGTCTGAAGAATTCAATATCATTCGCTACATTATGACGTAATAACCTCAAGCAATTCTTTAAATTAGATTTTGCAATTCTTTCTAATTTCCGAATTGCAGCTTCTCTGTCAGGAATTTTTATAAACTGACTGTGGGTCATGGTCTGAGATGGTGAAGCATTTTGCAAGGACATACTCATAGCAACATACCCTAATCGAACCAACATATCGGTAGCTCCTTTTTTCCGTTTTACCGGTAGGGTTTCTATTAGAGGGTGGTTTTATCCAAGTTGGGTAAGGTCGGTTATGGATTTTTGATTATCATGTAATTTCCAAGCAGAGGTTTTGGTTTTCGCACTCAAATGGAAGGTTTCGCACTGAAAAGGGAGATTTTCGCACAAAAGGCATCATTATTCGCACACAAATTGAAATTTGCACTCAAAATAACATAATCGCACTGAAAAATGATTTATCGCACTTAAATTCAAATATTCGCACACAAAATCCAATTTTCGCACTAACGACTTGGGAAAAGCCCATATTCTCTCAATATTCGCCCACCAAAACTTCGTGGAAATGCTATTTTTATTAAAATCCGGTTAACCAAAAGCAAATTAGATAAAAACTCCCTTCCAAAACCACCATTTCAAGAAAAAAACAAAAGTTAGAGGGCACTCCCCCTGCAAGAAGCACAAAAAACCCGGCACAAGGCCGGGCTTTCGTTTTATCTTTCGTTTACTCTTTTGTTGTTATTATTGTTACCGTATTTTTTACCAGATCCACTGCGTTTTCTTGAACCTCCACGGCCCGAATCTTTCCAGTTAGATTTAGATGAAAATTGTTTCTTTCTGGAATTATAAGATTTACCACGGTCGTTACTACGCTTATCGCGTCTCATTGGTAATGGCGGTTCAGAAGTTAATTCAACCGGTGTTGCGCTTGGCTCTTTCGTTAGCATTTTAAGAGCTGCTGCCACTACAGCCACTGCATCTTCTTTTTCCAATAATTCTTCTGCAGCTTTATAGTAGTATTTCGTTTCTTGCTGCTCAATTAGAGTTTGAAGCTGCTCAATAACCATTCTTTGTTGACCTTCAATCGCTTCATCAAAGGATGGGGCTTTCATTTTTGTCATCTTTCTCTTTGTCGTTTCTTCCACAACACGAAGATAAGATGTTTCTCTCGGTGTAACAAATGTGATAGCCGTTCCTTGCTTTCCAGCTCTACCTGTACGACCGATTCGGTGAACATAGCTCTCAGGATCTTGCGGGATATCAAAGTTATAAACATGTGTAACACCCGAGATATCAAGCCCTCTAGCCGCTACATCTGTTGCAACCAAAATGTCGATAGAATTAGATTTGAACTTTTTAAGCACTTGGAGTCTTTTTGCTTGTGTTAGATCTCCGTGAATTCCTTCAGCTGTATATCCTCTGATAGAAAGAGCATTTGCAAGTTCGTCTACTCTTCGCTTTGTACGACCAAATACAATCGCGAGCTCAGGTGACTGAATATCCAATAGTCTAGTGAGTACATCAAATTTTTTCTTTTCATGTACCTCGACATATGCTTGTTCAATTTGTGGAACTGTCATTTCTTTTGCTTTTGTACGAATAACTTTTGGTTCTTTCATGAAGCGGTTCGCAATGCTTCTAATTGGTCCTGGCATTGTTGCAGAGAATAAAAGAGTTTGTCTTTCTGTTGGTACTTTCGAAAGAATTGCTTCAATATCTTCAACAAATCCCATATTTAACATTTCATCTGCTTCGTCAAGAACGACTGTATGAACACTATTAAAGTTTATGGTTCCACGATTCATGTGGTCCATAATACGTCCTGGTGTTCCCACAATAATATGAGGACCTTTTTTCAGTGCACGTATTTGTCTTTGAATGTCTTGCCCTCCATAGATGGAAAGAACACGTACACGCTTATCTTGACCTAATTTATATAGCTCTTCACTAACCTGAACAGCTAACTCACGCGTTGGTGCAATAATGAGTCCTTGTACTTCAGAGTTACGAACATTTACTCTTTCTAGTAACGGAACACCGAACGCAACGGTTTTACCTGTTCCTGTTTGTGCTTGTCCAATGACATCGTATCCTTGTAAAGTAACAGGAATTGTTTCAGCTTGTATTGGTGTAGCTTCCTCAAATCCCATTGTATTAATTGATTTTAAAAGAAGAGCACTTAGCCCTAATTCATCAAACTTTGTTGTCAATTTCATTTCTCCTTCAACACTTCTTTTCGTTCTTTCAGTACAACTAATCCATCTTAACAGTTTTTAACAAAAGAAAAAAGCTTCAACTTTCAACCTACATTGATTTTTTTATTTCCTGGCCCAAGAATGAGAGGATGTCTTGGAACAGATCGTCCTTTTCTTCGCAATGACAGATAATATGTTGAGCCTTCTCAAGAAACAACAGTTTCTTTTCTTCTGAACCAATTGAATCATGAAGCACATGAGCTGCCTTTGGCGGTACAACCCCATCGTCTAAACCCTGCACAATCATAGTAGGTGCTGTAACGTTTGGTAGATGTTGTCTGAGGTCCTTTACAAGTTTTCTGAACTGAGTAGTTGCTGAAATAGGAGTAGAAGCTATTTTCCGTTTGTATCTCTGGAAAAGTTCGTTTTGAAGTAAAGTTCCTCTCATGGCATCCTTCATTATATTTTTTATATCGATCCCCAACTGTCGTGGATTTATATAATATAGTGCAGCACTTAGTAACACCAATTTGGCTACAGGGTATTTCACCGTTAGATAACTGGCAATCATTCCACCCATGGAAAAGCCTACTACATATACTGTATCACAAACTTGAAGTAATTCCTTCAATTCTTCTTCAGCAGTTCGTACCCATTCGTAATAAAAAATTCCCTTTAACCTAAGCTTTTCTCCATGCCCAGGTAAAGTAGGTGAGACTACATGCCAGTTTGTATGCTGTTTTAAAAACTCTTCGAGTGGCTCAACTTCATGCGGACCACCTGTAAATCCATGAATAATTAAGCATCCAATCATTTTATCACCCAACTTTTACAACGACACATAGAAAAGCGTTCTACTTTCCACCCTTCTACGAAAAAAATCGTTTTGTATCATATGTATGTTAAGGTGATAAAATTTTATAGTCCTTATTCATAGAAAACAGAAATTTATTGTTTCATTCTTATGAAAGCTCCTCAGGATGGCCATTAACTTACATTTATATTTTGCCCTTCTTTACGAAGTCTAAAACCTTTTAATGAAAACCTGAGAAAAAGGAATGGCAATAAGCTAGCCATTCCTCTTACGAAGTGAGCCCTTCCAAAAGTTCTTCTAGTTTCATTCCCCTCGATGCTTTTATTAACAGTACCGTATTCCCATCTAGTAAGGAGCTAGCAGCCATTTTCAATTCCTGTTTATCAATGAATTCTTTCACTTCAATGGTTTGATTTTTGTCTTTAATTCCATCGGCAATATTCCGGGCTAACGGTCCAAACGTAAGCACATGTTGGATATGTTTATCAGCTATATAGTGGCCAATCTCTTTGTGGAAATCCTCTTCTTTAGGTCCCAACTCCAACATGTCTCCCACTACTAATACCTTATTGGAATATTGGTCTAAAGAATGAACCAATTCAATTGCTGCTTTCATGGAAGTCGGACTTGCGTTATAGGCATCGTTAATGATGAGCGAACCATTTAGACCTTCATGGGTTTCCATTCTCATGGAAGTAAGATTTAAATGCCTCAGTTGCTCTTTAATGGATTCTACTGATATTCCGAGAAAACGAGCTACCGCTATTGCAGCTAATGCATTTTTGACATTGTGTAAACCAAGTACTGGCAAATACATGGTGGTCGTCGGGAAAGCTTGAACCACGAACTCAGTTCCGCTTCCTTTTAACTGTATCGAAACAGGATATAGGTTACACGTATCACTTTTCCCAAAAGACAGGGTCTCAAAAAGGAAATTTTGCTGGTTAACCAGTGCTTGTAACAACGGTTCATCTCCATCATAGATAAAGAGACCATCCGGATTTAGGCCTTTAATAATTTCAAATTTTGCCTCTGCAATACCTTCACGGGAACCTAAATCTTGTAGATGTGACTCACCAATATTCGTAATGACTGCAATATCAGGATTGGCAATATTCGAGAGTTTCTCGATTTGTCCTTTAGCACTCATTCCCATCTCTAAAACAATAATTTCCGTTTCCTCTTCTAATGCTAATAACGTAAGGGGAAGACCTTGCTGACTATTAAAATTACCAATAGTCTTTTGCACTGAATAAGTTCCTGAAAGAATTTGAGCAATCATGTCTTTTGTAGACGTTTTGCCATTGCTACCAGTCACTCCCACAACTTTTACACCTGTTTGGTGTCGGTAGCTTTGGGCTAAGTCTTGCATAGCCTGAAGTGGATCTTCTACGATAAGCAAAGGAATATCTTCAGGAGGATTAGGCATATCTCTCTTCCAAAAAGCAGCTGCTGCACCCTTTTCATATGCTTGCCTTACAAACTGGTGACCATCTGAATTAGGACCAGGTAGCGGGATAAACAATTGACCTTTTTGGATGGACCTTGTATCGATTGAAACCCCATGGACGTTCTCCAGCCTCAATTCTGGCTTGGAAAGTTCTGCATTAGACATATTGGCTACTTGTTCTAGGGTTCTTTTAATCATTCCAAATCCTCCGATCAATCAAAAGTGTAACGTATCTTCATTTTTTCATCATGTCTTTCAATGGCTAATTCCACAAGTTTGTTAATAAGTGCAGGATATTCTAATCCACTATGCTTCCATAACAATGGGAACATACTGACTGGAGTAAAACCTGGCATCGTGTTTACTTCGTTAATTAAAACTTTTCCCTCTTTTGTTAAAAAGAAGTCCACACGTGCTAACCCTGAACAATCAAGTGTTTGATATGCTCGCATAGCCATTTCTTTCATTTCTTGGTAGATATCAACAGAGACGTCTGCAGGGATAATAAGCGCTGTATCTCCATCTTCATATTTTGATTTGTAATCATAGAATTCTGTTTTTGGTACAATTTCTCCAACAACGGAACATTGAAGTTCGTCGTTTCCAATTACACCGATTTCAATCTCCCTTGCTATGACGCCCTCTTCTACGATAATTTTCCGGTCATACTGTAATGCTTCTTCCACCGCCACTTGCAGTTCTTCTCTATTTTTACATTTGCTAATCCCTACACTCGACCCTAAATTGGCTGGCTTTACAAAACAAGGATATCCTAGCTTCTCTTCAATATTGGACGCAACCTCCTCTTGTTGTTGCTCCCAATCTCTACGTATAAATCCAACATAATCCACTTGAGGTAAGCCCGCTTGAGCAAATAAAGCCTTCATTGCTACTTTATCCATTCCTGCAGAAGAAGCTAGAACTCCGTTTCCTACGTACGGTAACCCTAGTAGTTCGAGCATTCCCTGGACTGTTCCATCCTCACCGTTTGGACCATGAAGTAAAGGAAACACCACCTCTGCTTCATAGTTATCAGAACCTCCAACACTTATTTCTCGACTCAAATCCAGTGGAGAAACAGAAGTCTCCGGAGAAGTAAATTCTAATGATTTAATATCAGTAACTTCGCCTTCTAACACAGGGCCTTTTTTCCAATTGCCTTGTTCATTTATATAGATTGGATGAACCTCGTACTTGGACTGATCAACTGCATTCATAACAGCTTTTGCTGTTTGCATTGATACTTTATGTTCAGCCGATTTTCCACCATACAGTAAATGTAGTTTTGTTTTCATAAGGAATACCTCCACGTTGTAATGAACTCTTTATCCAAACACTTTTGAATAATAGCCGTCGTTTTTATGTTAGGTTAATACCCATTTATATATCTTTTATTCTATGGAAGAAACGCTTGTCGCGTACTTATAGTATACATCTAAACCAGAGGGTTTCCACAATGGAGAAAAAGTAGGAGTGAAAAAAAACCCACTGACATTGATCAGTAGGTTATTTTTGTGTTTATCTTCTATTACTTTTCGGATCAAATGCATCTCTTAGCCCATCACCGATAAAGTTAATACATAAAACTGTTGTTAGTATCATAAGCCCTGGTGGTACCCACGCTTCTGGACTATTACGTAGAATACGTAAGCTTTGTGCTTCAGATATCATGTTACCCCATGTTGGAGTAGGTTGTGGAATACCAAATCCAATAAAGCTTAAACCAGACTCGATGATGATGTAAGTTGCCATCATGAGTGTGGCATTAACTACAATTGGACCAATAGCATTAGGTATAAAGTGCTTGAAAATAATTCGGAAATCGCTGGCACCAATTGCCCGTGCTCCTAGAACAAATTCTTGCTCTCGTAGTGATAAATATGTACCCCGTATAATCCTCGTTAGATTTGGCCACGAGGTTAATGCAATAATTGCTACGAAAATACCTACGGTTACTTTATCTAATAGAGCAACAATAGTTAAGAGTAATACTAGGAAAGGTAGTACAAGCATCATATCAGCAGCACGCATGATAAATGCATCCACTTTACCACCGTAGTATCCAGCAATTGATCCTAGTACAACCCCAATAATGAGTGTAAAGAACATGGCACTAAAGCCAACAATTAAAGAAATTCTTCCCCCATAAAGAAGTCGTGAAAGGTTGTCCCTTCCAGAACTATCATTACCAAGCGGATGTTCTTCACTTGGAGGTCTTTCAATCATCATTAAATTGGATTTCGTAGGACTATGATCTGTGAAAAATGGTGCTAATATAACGACCATTATAATAAGAAGGAGTATAATTACCCCTGCCACCGCTAGCTTATTCTTCATAAAACGTCTTAAAGCTAGCTGGAAAGGGCTTTTACTTTTTGCTACCTTCCCTTTTTGATTCAACTCGGGATTTTGATTCGTTGTGATTTGTGGATTAGATTCCATATTCATTCACCTCAATCGTAGCGGATTCTTGGATCGACGATACTGTAAAAGATATCGGCTAATAAATTCCCAAGTAGAATAAAGAAGCCTAGTAGTAAATTGATCGCCATAATGACTGGGTAATCTCGGTTACCTATAGAGGTAAGGAAAAGCGTTCCTAAACCTGGGTATTGGAATACACCTTCGGTAATAACGGCCCCACTTAAAAGAACTCCAATTTCGAAGCCCATTAAAGTGATAATAGGAATTAAAGCATTCCGAAGTGTGTGTTTATACAGTACATTTCGGCTGGTCATTCCTTTTGCCTTTGCTGTTCGAATAAAATCTTTCCCTAAAACATCTAAAACTTCTGAACGCATATAGCGCATATACGTTGCCGTCCCTGCCAAACCGAGTGTAAGTCCAGGTAACACAAGGTGATGAAGTTTGTTCAATATTAACTCAAACCCCTCTAAGCCATTTGCGGATACAGACCCCTGTGATGGGAACCATCCCAAGTGAATTGAGAAGAAGTAAATAGCAACTAATCCAAAGAAGAAGTTTGGAATAGCCAATCCAAGGAAGCCAAACGTCGTTGCCCCGTAATCGAGTAATGAATATGGCTTTCTAGCGGAGTATATTCCAATAGGAATAGATACGATGATTGTAATGAAAAGTGAAAATGCACCTAAATATATGGTGTTCTGAATTCGATCACCAATTAAATCAGAGACTTCACGCCCCTTATAAATAAATGATTTACCGAAGTCACCTTGAACTGCATTGGATACCCAGCGGAAATATTGGACAGGAAGAGGGTCGTTTAATCCAGCAGCAGTCTTCTGTTGTTCGAACACTTCAGGATCAATATTTGGATCTAATATTCTTCCTGTAAATGGGTCCCCGGGTGCAGCTCGTACCAATCCAAATACGATAATCGTTAAAGCGATTAACATAGGTATAAAGATAAGAATGCGCCGAATGATATATTTGTACATCGCTTTCCCCTCCATTCTGGGTTATAGAACTTTATATATTGCTTGTTTAAAAGAAAAAGAGCATGCGGCGTTTATCCGCACGCTCCATTCAGTAACATTAAATATTAGTTGTCATTAACCCACCATAGATGTGGATCGTTGTGTAGCGAGTATGGTAGTGGTTCCATACCTTGAATACGCTTGTTATAGCCCCATAGGCTGTTTTGTGCATATAGGATAACAGCTGGAAGGTCTTCTTGGAACATTACTTGCCAGTCGCTATATACTTGTGTACGGTAGTCTTGGTCAAATGCATCTGGTGGTGTTAATGCATCTTCTAACAGCTGGTCTGCTTCAGGGTTATACCAACGTCCGAAGTTATAACCTGCTGTAGATTTCCAAAGCCCACTCGGATCTGGATCTCCAGTTCCTAAGCTCCATCCTAGTAAGTAAAGGTCCCAATCCGTATTGTTTGTAAGTTCTGGAACGTAAGCAGCCATTTCCATTGGTTGTTTAAGTTCGATGTTAATTCCTACTTCTTCTAACATTTCCTCAATGATTGGTGCAGAACGTTCACGTAATTGGTTTCCAGTTGGATAGTTTAGGTTTAATACCCACTCTTCTCCATCTGCATTTTCACGGAAACCATCACCGTCTGTATCAACAAATCCAGCAGCATCTAACAATTCTGCAGCTTTTGCAGGATCATATGGGTATTGGTTTGGATTTTCGCCATCATATGCCCAGAATTGTGTAGCGATTGGGGCATTGATAACAGATCCTTTACCATATAATAAACCGTCGATGATACCTTGTCGGTTAATTGCATATGCAATTGCCTGTCTTACTTCTGCAACAGCTAAATCTTCATTTGGCACCCAGTTATCAGGGTTAATAGCACCTGATTGATTATCTTCAGCTGTTCTGTGATTATGGATTAGACCCATTAACTGATAACCAAAGTCTGGTTGTTCAATGATTTGAATATGATCCATAGCCGCTACAGTTTCATAGTCAGCTGGTTGGAATCCATTTGGATCTGCAACGAAGTCAATTTCTCCGTTTTCAAGTAGACCCAAGATGACCGCTTGGTCAACTACACGCCATACAATGCTGTCTAGGTATGGCTCACCTTGCCAGTAATCTGCATTTCTTTCAAGAATATACTGCTCTCCATCAATCATGTCAGAGAATTTGAATGGACCAGTACCAACAACTTCTCCTGGATTTCTAGATGGACCAGCTTCTGGAATTTCTGCTATTGGAATATCTTTGAAAACATGTTCTGGAATAATTGGGAATGCAACATCTTTTAATGCTGTTACGTTAGGCTCAGTGAAGTAGAATGTAACCTTGTAATCACCATCAGCTACAACACCTTCAAATTCAGTTGTTTCCCCACTGTTAAATGCCTCGTAACCTTTTAGTCTTACAACATAGTCTTGACGAACCCCACCAGCCTCAGTATATCCAGGGCTAGCAATCATCTTATAAGTAAACACTACGTCTTCAGCCGTGAAATCTTCACCATCGTGCCACTTAACACCTTCTTCTAATTCAAGGGTTACAGCAGTTTGGTCATCATTAAATGTCCATGACTTTGCTAAGTTTGGAATGAATCCAAGATTTTCATCTTGTGATAGTAATCCTTCGTGAGTAAAGTCTAGGATATTTGCTTCATACGCTTCTTGATAGAAGATTGGATTAAATAATCCTGTAGGAGCCGTATCCATCGCACCTACGATTGTTCCACCTTTTTGAGGGCCATCTGATGTTGCAT
This sequence comes from Bacillus carboniphilus, assembly GCF_039522365.1. Lineage (GTDB taxonomy): Bacteria > Bacillota > Bacilli > Bacillales > JC228 > Bacillus_BF > Bacillus_BF carboniphilus. Next base: position 27,714 of record NZ_BAAADJ010000011.1, read on the forward strand.
CACCATCAGTATCACCATCGGTATCATTATTATTTTCCTGTTGATTTGTGTCATCTGGTTTCTTATCCCCATCTGCAGAGTCCTTGTTACATGCAGCAAGTACTCCTAGAAGAAGAACGAAAACTAGCATAAGTAACCAATGTTTCTTTTTCAAAATATTCACCCCTTGTAATTTTTCAAATCAATTGATTGGAAAGACCTATACTACCTAGATGAACCACCCCCTTAACGTGAGGTCCTTATAATAGGTCCTTGGAAATTTATTTATCATATAGATGACAAGCCACAAAGTGGCCATTTCCCATATCTGTTAGTTCCGGACGGTCTATGGAACAACGCTCATGTGCAAGTGGACAACGTGTTCTAAACGAACAACCACTTGGCGGGTTAGAAGGACTCGGTAAATCCCCCTTTAAGATAATCTTTTCCCTTTTATTATGTATGTCTGTAGATGGTACGGAAGAAAGTAATGCTTGTGTGTAAGGATGTAATGGATTTTCATAGATGGAATTCTTAGGAGCTATTTCAGCGATACGGCCTAAGTACATGACGGCCACTCGGTCACTGATATGTTTTACAACACTCAAATCATGAGCAATAAATAAATAAGTTAAGTTAAACTCTTCTTGAAGGTCTGCCATTAAGTTTAAAACCTGAGCCTGAATGGAAACGTCTAGTGCAGACACTGGTTCATCACAAATAACAAACTTAGGATTTAAGGCTAGTGCCCTTGCAATACTAATTCTTTGTCTTTGTCCCCCAGAAAACTCATGTGGATATTTAAGTCGGTCTTCTGGTCTAAGTCCTACTTTTTCTAATAGACTAATAGTCTTTTCATATCGTTCTTTCTTTGACATATTGGTCTGGACGATCAACGGCTCCTCAATTAGTTGTGAGACACTCATCTTGGAATTTAGTGAAGCAAATGGATCTTGGAATACAATTTGCATATCCCGACGAATCGGACGAAGCTTTCTATTCCCCAGATTAGATATGTCATTGTCTTCAAAAAATATCTGACCCTCTGTTGGATCTAGTAATCTTAGAATAACTCTGCCTAGAGTTGACTTCCCTGAACCTGATTCTCCTACAACGCCTAATGTTTCGCCTCGAATAACATTAAGTGATACATCATCAACGGCTTTAACATGGCCAACGGTTCGTTTTAATATTCCACCCTTAATTGGGAAGTACTTTTTTAAATTTTTTGCCTGGACAATATAATCTTGATCATTTTGCTGTTGGGTTAGGTCCTTTTCTAGTAAAGACATGGTAGTGAGCCTCCTTATTCATAGAGATAGCAGCGTACAGTATGTCCAGGTTCCGTTTCTAATAGATTTGGATTAGCTACCCTACATTTGTCCATTGCACTTGGACAACGGTCTGCGAAACGGCAACCTTCCGGAAAGGCATAAGCTGGTGGAACCATTCCCTTAATTGCTCCCAATCTATCCACTTCTTTTTCAAGACTTGGAAGACTTTCAAGTAAGCCTTGCGTATATGGATGCTGTGGTTTTGTAAACAGCTTCTCAACGGTCGTATCTTCAACAATTTGACCACCATACATAACCATTACTCGATCAGCATATTCCGCTACGACTCCAAGGTCATGCGTTATAAGTAACACGGACATATTAAACTTTGCCTTCATGTCATTCATTAAATCGAGTATCTGAGCCTGAATCGTTACATCAAGAGCTGTTGTAGGTTCATCTGCAATCAGTAATTTAGGGTCACAAGAGATAGCCATAGCAATCATGGCCCTTTGCCTCATTCCTCCCGATAATTGATGAGGATACTCCTTGATTGTTTCCTCAGCTCTTGGGAATCCTACTATCTTTAATAGTTCAATAGCTTTTAACTCTGCTTGTTTTTTTGATAGCTTTTTATGACGTCTTAACGTTTCTACAATTTGATTACCGATTGTAAAGACAGGATTTAGTGCCGTCATGGGTTCTTGGAATATCATGGCGATATCTTTTCCACGCACCTTAGACATCTGTTTATCAGTTAAATCTACTAGGTCTTTTCCGCCGAAAACAATGTTACCCTCTGTAATCTTTCCGGGCTTTTCAATGAGCTGCATGATCGAAAGCGATGTAATACTTTTCCCACTTCCAGATTCACCAACAAGCGCCAAGGTTTCTCCTGGTTGAATTGAAAAATTAACGCCATCTACAGCTTTTGCGACTCTTTTATCATCTAAATAGAAGTACGTTTTTAACCCTTCTACCTCTAATAACGTGTCTTGTGCCATTCTCGTCACCTCAGCTTTAGTTCTTTTGGCTCAATTTTCTAATCTTTCCTAAGTACAACTTAAACGAAAGTATACACAGAAGATAGAGTTTTTTCAATATGCAGAAAATAAAAAAGATGAAGTTTTTTTGTAATAATTTTAATTTTGGATTAAATTTTTAATGAAAACTCCTTTATTTCCATAGGGTTTCCCGCTCATTCGCCCTTCTAAGATTACGCTTAAATTTGTCGAAATTTTTAGATGCCTCGTATACAGACTATTAGTATTTCGAAATAGTTTCTATTAAATTTCATAAAAAAAAACCCCTATAAAAAGGGTCTTTTTTCCTTTTATTTAACTAGAGTAACAAATGATACATATATTTAATGAATATCACTATCCTACTACTTTTAATCCAACCACACTGATCACAATGAGACTTAGAAATAAGATTCTTTTTATATCCTTCGATTCATTAAAGAACAACATTCCTAATACCACACTCCCTGCAGCACCAATCCCTGTCCAAATGGCATAACCTGTTCCGAGTGGTATCGTTATTAAAGCTCTAGAAAGAAAATAAAAACTAAAAGCTCCTGCTAATACAGTGAATACCGTATAAGAAATTTTCTTAAATCCGTTGGATAACTTCATAAAAATCACAAAGGCTACTTCTCCAAATCCAGCTAGAATCAACCATACCCACGCCAACGGTTTACTCCTCCTCTCCAGAAACCTCTTGCCCTTCTTTTGTCGTAACCTTTAGCCCTATAATTCCCACAAATAAAAGCAGTAAGAAAATAACCTTCATTGGACCCATCGTTTCTTCAAAAAGAAAAACCCCTGCAATTACAGTTCCCGCAGCACCTAGCCCCGTAAAGATAGCATAGCCTGTTCCAATCGGAATGATTTGCATGGATTTGGCAAATAGATAAAAGCTAATGATCATAAAAATGATCGTAATTACTGAAACAGCTGGTTTCGTAAATCCTTCAGAAGCCTTTAATCCATAAGCCCAGACAACTTCAGAAACACCACCTAGAAATAACCAAACCCAAGCCATTTACTCACTCCTCTCTCACGAAAGGATGGACTAATGTATAGTCCATCCCTTTTCTTTCTTATGATAGGTCAATGTAGCTTGTGGTTCTATAGCATTGCTATCATAGACATCTTGCATTTCGTCCATATTCCAAAAGCTACCTAATGTATAAATAGGGATCTCAATTTTTCCCCTAGTGGATTTTATTTTGTCTGTATCAATGACACAGCCCTCACACAATAAGTTTTCTAGTCTTCTTAATGTTTCAATTTGAAGTGGTTTATAGTCTAAACCTTTTTTAAAAAAGAGAAACCCTTTATGTCTCTTTTCCTTCTCCATTACCTTTATGATCATGTAATTAAAAACGGTGTAAAAACGATCTAAATTTCGATAATATGTTTTATTAAACCATCCATCATCCTGTGCTAAATAAACAAATTGATTGTTCAGTTTTTGAAAAAAAGCTGACTTTAAAGGAGTCTTCATATGGTTCAGATACAGGAGCTCCGCAATTTCCAAGCTGTCGAGTTCATCTAATGCTTCTATTTCCTCAAAGTCTACCCAACTAAATTCCCCGTACCGCGAGACATCTTCGTCCATCATGTCTTGTATTTTTTCCTTCTCAATATAATGAAACATAGAATGTAGATGAAGTTGTACATCATCGAATTTATGTTGTAATAATAGGACGGACTCAATAGGTATTGAGAGCGAATGAACAAAGTCATGGAACTTGATTCCGTGCGTTAAAACATATTGTTCACTTTTGTTCATGTTTATATAGAGTAAATTTGAATCAACTTGCTTCAAATCTGGACGCCTCCATCTAAAAATTCAGGTACCTCCATTTTAACAGAAACTCGAATATCCAGTTACGTCACATGCTGTTTTTATATATAGTGCATGTCTAGTTCATAACAGGGAAAACTGTAACTAGGCTGTATTACGGAGGTGTATACCTTTTTAAAGGGTAAAAATTGGTACTTATTAATATAGTTCTTGTCATATTTCTAATCGCTCTTACTGCATTCTTTGTGTCCTCTGAATTCGCCATAGTTAAAGTAAGAAGTTCACAATTAGATGCTCTTATTGCTGAAGGGAATAAAAAGGCACTCGCAGCCAAAAGAGTCACTACACACTTGGATGAGTACCTTTCCGCCTGCCAGCTGGGAATTACTATTACAGCCTTAGGTCTAGGGTGGTTGGGTGAACCAACGATAGAGAGGCTTTTACGTCCACTTTTACATGACCTTGAGTTTTCCGAATCACTTTCTCATATTATTTCTTTTATCGTAGCTTTTTCAACTATTACGTTTTTACACGTGGTTATTGGAGAACTGGCACCTAAAACGGTGGCTATTCAAAAAGCCGTTCAAGTTACCTTACTTTTTGCGACACCCCTTATTTGGTTTTATCGTTTTATGTACCCCTTTATTTGGACCCTGAATGGATCTGCACGTTTAATCGTTAAAATGTTTGGAATGGAGACTGTCTCAGAAAATGAATTAGCACATTCCGAGGAAGAACTGCGCATCCTATTATCTGAAAGCTTTCAAAGCGGCGAGATCAACCAGTCCGAATATAAATATATGAATAAAATCTTTGAGTTTGACGATCGAGTCGCAAGAGAAATTATGGTCCCAAGAACAGAAATTGTAGCTATTAACATCAACGCAAGTTTAAAGGAAATCCTGGAGACAGTAAAAGAGGAAGGGTTTACAAGATATCCGGTAATAGAAGAGGACAAAGACAACATTATTGGCTTCATTAACATTAAACAATTACTTACCGATTGCGTTTACGAAGATTGCCCTGAAGAAGCTCCTGTTTATCAATACTTAAAGCCAACTATACGTGTGATTGAGACAATTCCCATTCATGACCTCTTAGTTATTATGCAAAAGGAACGCTCTCACATGACCATTCTCCTCGATGAATATGGTGGGACTGCTGGCCTTGTAACCGTTGAGGATATCTTAGAAGAAATTGTAGGAGACATTCGAGACGAGTTTGACAAAGATGAAATTCCTGAAGTAAGAAAGTTATCAGATCACCATTATATATTAGATGCAAAAATTCTTCTGGAAGATGTTAACCAACTCCTTAACATTGAGATTTTAGAAGAAGACATTGATACTTTAGGTGGTTGGTTCCTTTCTAAAAAGATGGATGTTCAAAAAGGCGATCAACTCATAGAACAAAATGTTGCCTTTACTGTGAGCGAAATTGAAGGTCACCATATCCAATATATTGATGTTCAGATTCCTAAACAACTTGAGAAATCAGAAGTTGAAGAGTAAATTTTTTAGAACTGGCAAAATGCCAGTTTTTTCATTTTATCAAGAGAATTTTGTAATGGGATATATTCATCATTCATAAAATGAAATAACCAATTTAGGGTTTAACCAGCACGTTTGACTGTATAGTTCGCGTAAACTATAATGAAAATATTAAACAATTAAAGAGGTGGTATGATGGGGCAGTTTATCGTATCGGTGAACTAGCAAGTATCGCCAACGTTTCTAAGAGAACAATAGATTACTATACAAGCTTAGGCTTACTTATTGCTGAGCGTTCAGACGCAAATTATAGAATATATAACCAAGAAGCTGTTAGGGATCTTAAATTTATTGAACATTGCAAAAAGCTTCATATCCCATTAGATGAGATTAAGAAGAAACTAGAGCTAAAAAAGTCTAATGAACTAAAAGAATGCGACGTTGAAAATCATATTTCAGCCGTATCCGAACATATAAAGCATTTGCACAATGAGATTAACCATTTAATACCCTTGCTTCAAAAATTAGATTCGAAACAAAAGGAAGCCATTTCAGAAAAGCTTTCAACTGAAAGCGTTTCCTTGATTCAATCACTACAACTAATTACAAGATAAAAACATGGAGGTGACACCTTATTCGCCCACAAAGGGTGATAAGGGAAATTATTTGGACATATTTAACTTGGTGCTTTTTGCCATATTGATTGCTTTAACAGCATTTTTCGTCTCGACGGAGTTTGCGATTGTAAAAGTTCGAAGCTCTCGAATTGACCAATTGGTGGAAGAAGGCAGTAAGCGAGCATTAAAGGCAAGAAAAGTAATATCTAACCTGGATGAGTATTTGTCTGCTTGTCAGCTAGGTATTACGGTTACAGCATTAGGATTAGGTTGGTTAGGTGAACCTACAGCTGAAAGATTGTTACGACCTATACTAACAAATCTTAATCTTCCTGATTCTACATCCCATTTTCTTTCATTCGGGATTGCCTTTCTTGTTGTAACTTACTTGCATGTGGTAGTCGGAGAATTAGCGCCTAAAACTGTTGCAATCCAAAAAGCTGAGTTTATTACCTTAACATTCTCAGGTCCACTCATACTGTTTTACCGTATTATGTACCCGTTCATTTGGGTTCTTAATGGATCTGCACGTGTTTTAACTAGAGCATTTGGATTAAAACCGGCGAAAGAACATGAAGTTGCTCATTCTGAAGAAGAGCTTCGAATGATACTATCGGACAGCTACAAGAGCGGCGAAATCAATCAATCTGAGTTTAAATATGTAAATAAGATTTTCGATTTTGATGACCGGATTGCTAAAGAAATCATGGTACCTCGTACCGAGATTGTAAGTCTTTCAAAAGAAGATACAGTGGATATTTTCTTAAACCTTGTGAAGGAAGAAGGATTTACAAGATATCCCATTATAGATGGAGATAAAGACCATATTATCGGTCTTGTGAATGTCAAAGAGATTATGACAGACATGATTAGTATTGATAATTTTGAGACTGTTACGATAGAAAGCTATATCAGACCTATTATACGAGTTATTGATACAATTCCTATACACGACTTACTTGTCAAAATGCAAAAAGAAAGAATTCATATGGCCATTTTGATGGATGAATACGGGGGAACGTCAGGCCTCGTAACCGTTGAAGATATTATCGAAGAGATTGTCGGCGATATCCGAGATGAGTTTGACATGGATGAAATCCCTGAAATTAGAAAGTTAAAAGACAGCCACTATATCGTCGATGGAAAAGTACTAGTTAGTGAAATTAACGATTTATTAGGTACGAATATTGATGATGAAGATGTTGATACTATTGGTGGTTGGATTCTAACTGAAAATTATGATGCAAAACAAGGGGATGTTATCGAAAAGGAAGGATTTTGCTTTAAGGTAAAGGACATGGAAGATCACCATATTAAGTATGTAGAGGTCTCTAGAAAAAAAGAGTCCATCGATGCCAAAGCACCTATTCCCTTTCAAAATACGGAAGCCGTAAACCAAACCGTTATTTAATAATCAGAGGAACCTAATTAACCTTAGGTTCCTCTTCTGTTTTTGCTATTAGGTTATAAATTGTCAAATTTTATCATTCTTGAAACGTTGTAAGGTAGACCCTTCTCTGATACCATTTTAAAAGTAATCACCAATTAAGATCATGAATACAAATGGTTAATACCAAATTCTAATACAATAGATATCTAGGTGACATTATGAAAACACAAAAAAAAGTTGGAGAAAGATTTGACTGGAATTTATGTTTAATTCTTTTCTTATTTTTCCTTGTTAGTATTGTTACAATTGCAAGTGCACAATCCACAGACCCATTAGGAGTTAACTATGCCTTAAAACAGGGTATATTTTATATTATCGGCGCTATTATTATAGCTGTTGCGATGTATTTTGACCCTGAGCAATATCGAAAACTTTCGTGGTTTTTATATCTTGTGGGTATTTTATTACTAGCGTTTCTTTTAGTAGCTCCATCTTCATTATTGGCGGACCCTAAGATTAAAAGTTGGTATTACATACCTGGTTTAGGCTCATTACAACCATCTGAGTTTATGAAGACATTTTTAATTATTCTCCTCAGTCGAATAATTGTTGAGCATCATGAAAAGCACCAATTTAAAACGATTAAGACAGATTTTTGGCTATTAGGGAAAATTGGAATCCTTACTGGAATACCGCTTGGCCTTGTTATGTTACAACCTGACTTAGGGACTTCTTTAACTTTCATTGCCATTTTTTCAGGAATGGTACTTGTATCAGGTATTAACTGGAAAATTATAGTTCCTGTTTTTGGCTCAATTAGCACAGTCGGAGTAACAGCAATACTAATGGTCATTTACTACCCTAGCTTTTTAGAAGAAAAATTTGGATTGGTTAAATACCAGTTTGATCGGATTTACACATGGCTTGATCCATATAATAATCCACAGGGCGAGGGATATAACCTTATTCAAGCGATGACCGCTATTGGTTCTGGGGAAATAACAGGGAAGGGATTTAACGATAAAGAGGTATTTGTTCCCGAACAACATACTGACTTTATTTTTTCTGTCATTGGAGAAGAATATGGTTTTATCGGCGCGAGTTTTGTTATCAGTTTATTCTTCCTATTAATTTATCACTTGATCAAAGTAGCATTGGAAACAAAGGACCCTTTTAGTTCCTATGTATGTGCAGGAATCATATGCATGATTACCTTCCATGTGTTTGAAAATATTGGCATGCAGCTTCAATTACTCCCTATAACAGGTATCCCACTACCTTTTATTAGCTCTGGAGGGAGTTCTCTAATGGGCTCTATGTTAGCCATGGGGGTTATATTTAGCATACGATTCCATCATAAAACGTACATGTTCTCTTCTGAAAAAAATTAGGTTGACTTTTTTGAACGAAGCCTTATAATAGTTAAAAATATCCATAAAATCATTGAAGAAGAGAGTAATCATTGGACGTTTTTAGCGAGTCAGGAGATGGTGGAAGCCTGATAAACAACCATTGGTGAACCGCACTTTGGAGATGTGTTTGTGAAACTAAGTAGCAAGCAACGGTGTGAGCCGTTATCTAATAAAAGTGGTCTATATGACTATTAGAGTGGTACCGCGGGAATAGCTCGTCTCTTGTAAAGAGACGGGCTTTTTTTATTTTTTTTAAAGGAGTGTTTAACCTTGTTACATGAATTATGTTCCTCCCTATTAGCCCAGCACCTACCTGAATTGAGTGAAGAAGAAATTGTTCATTTACTGGAGAAACCAAAACATAAGGATCATGGAGATGTTTCCTTCCCTTGCTTTACATTAGCTAAAACAAGAAGAACCTCTCCACATGCCATTGCCAAGGAGCTCAGCGAACAATTACAGAGCCCATATTTTACTTCAATCGAAGCTGTTGGGGCCTATGTTAACTTCTTTTTTAATCCAGAAGAAGTCGCTCCTAAAATAGTAAACAAAATTTTATCTGCTGGATCTGAATTTGGTAGCAACCAGCTTGGACATGGTTGTAGAATCGTTATCGACCTTTCTTCTCCAAATATTGCAAAGCCATTCTCAATGGGACATTTACGATCTACTGTCATAGGGAATTCATTAAGTCTGATTGGTAAGAAAAACGGATATGATGTTGTAAAAATAAACTATGTTGGGGACTGGGGTACCCAGTTCGGCAAGTTAATCGTAGCTTTTTTAAAATGGGGTGACCTTGAAAAGGTTAAACAGAATCCAATTCCTGAACTATTCCAATTATACGTAAAGTTCCACCATGAAGCCGAGCAGAATCCCACTCTGGACGAAGAGGGTAGAAAAGCCTTTCAAGAATTAGAAGCTGGTAATGAAGAATATTTGAAACTGTGGACTTACTTTAGAGAGGTTTCTTTAGAAGCTTTTCAGAAAGTCTATCAACTTCTAGGCATTGACTTTGAATCATGGAAAGGTGAAGCTGCTTACAACCATAAGATGGACCATACTACTGACCTATTGAAAGAAAAAGACTTGTTAGTGGAATCTGATGGCGCAACGATTGTTCAGCTTGAAGAAGACAATCTACCTCCTTGTCTCATAAGAAAGAGAGATGGAGCCACTTTATACGCTACCAGGGACTTAACTGCAGCATACGACCGTTATACCGAATTTAAATTCACCCAAGCTTTCTATGTAGTGGGACATGAACAATCCATACATTTCAAGCAAGTATTTGCGGTTTTAAAGAAACTAGGAGCACCTTTTGCTGAAAATATGGAGCATATTCCATTTGGCCTTTATTTAAAAGACGGACAAAAAATGTCTACTAGAAAAGGAAGAGTCATACTTCTAGAGGAAGTGTTGTTAGAATCCATTGAAAAAGCAAAGAAAAATATCGAAGAACGTAACCCATCATTCCCAGGTTTAGAAGAGGTGGCTAAACAAGTCGGTGTCGGCGCTATCCTTTTCAATGACTTAAAACAAGATCGGATGAATAACATTGAGTTTAATATGGACGACATGCTTCAATTTGAAGGAGAAACAGGACCATACCTTCAATATACACATGCGAGAGCACAATCTATATTAAGAAAAGCCTCTGTGGAGGACAATATATTTACTGGGGATTCACACAGAAAAAGCTGGGAACTTATCAAAAAACTTCATGAATTCCCATCGTCCGTTGAAACGGCTTTTACAAAGAGATCTCCAGCCATCGTGGCTCATTACCTATTAAAACTGGCAAAGTTATTTAACCAGTATTATAGCCAAGTGAAAATTCTCGAGGACACTCGTGAAAAAGAGTCGAGAATAGCTTTAGTAAAAGCCGTTACTATTGTTCTGGCGGAGGGATTGAGACTTCTAGGAATGAAGGCACCCGATCAGATGTAAGGTTACAATTTAAGCGGACTGTGGTTCCGTTATTTTAAAAAAAATGCCGGTTTTTCATGAGCAAGCGGACTCAGGGTCCGCTATTCACTATTTTTCAAGCATCTTGGTGCTGGATTTTAGTAAATAAGGCATCCTGTGTCCGCCTAACTTCTCAAGTGGGCACTTTTTTACAAAATAGCGGATTGTGTGTCCGTTAAAAATTCTGAGGGGGACTCTGGTTCCGCTATTTGTGTATAAATGCCGGTTTTCTTGAGTAAGAAATAGTATGAAATTAATGTTGTCCCAATACACCTTTTTCCATTGCTGTTTTTTCACATTTAAAAAACACCACTAACCCTAACAGTAAATATACGGCGGAATTTCCTATTAGAGAAGCATAGTCTAAGCTTGAAAATGAACCTAATGTATAGCCTTCAATCATCATTTTTCTTATCATATCTACTCCTTTTACAAATGGAGCAAATTCTAACCATGGTGCTACTGAGATTGGAACAAAGGTTAGACCCATAAACACAAACTGCAGAATTTGTAAAAATGCATTTACCTGCTTTACGATAATAGCCATCCCTGCAATCATAAAGCTAATTCCATACATACTGAACAATGTAATGATGAGTACAGGCAATATGGACGTAATATTCAAATGAAGAGTCGTTTGTGCTGTCCACAAAGATAGTACTAGTAATACAGAAATAATAATAAGTTGTAAAATCGTACTTCCAATAATTCTGGATAAAAGAATCTTCCACGCGCCCATCGGTGACATATAAAGTTGTTCTAACGTTCCTAGCTGCGCTTCATTTGATATCACCCATCCGATATCCTGCATAGCCATCATAGCTAAGTACCAGAAAATATAGTTTACAATAACATACTGCACATTCGATTCCATCGTTGTCGGGTCTCCAACAATTTGTATACCAAAAAACATCATCAAGAAAATGCAGTAAAAAGTGACCAGCAAACTGATTGTATTAGGGAGATACCTTTTTAAATAGATTACTTCCCTGCGTATATTAGCATTAAAGAGATGCAGCAACTTCATGGATTCCATCTCCTTTCACGATATTCATAAATGCTTGTTCAAAGTCTACGATTGTACGGTCAATTTTTTCAATGATAACTCCATATCTTTTAAGATGATCAATAATTTCATATAATTCCTCACCATCTTGAATGGTAAAGTTTAAAACTGGGTTTCCTTGTTCATTTTGCTCGATAACGGTTAGAAATTTAGAGCTTAAATCTTTAATCTTCCCCTCTTGAATTGGAGATGATAGGGTGAATGCATAGGCTTTACTTTCAAACAAACTCAATAGGTGATCAACCTGTTCATCTGCTACAATTCTTCCTTTATTGATAATCACTACCCGATCACAGATATCTTGGACCACCGGCATATCGTGCGAGCTCATTAAGATTGTTTTGCCTTCTAGCTTAGCAATGTCTTTTAAGATTTTCCTAATTTCATAGCTCGTTTCTACATCTAATCCTAAAGTCGGTTCATCCAAGAAGATAATATCCGTATCTGCTAATAAGGAAACGGCAATAGAGACCTTCTGCTGCATTCCTCTCGACAGAGTATTTACTTGCTCGTTTTCCTTTTCTTTCAGATTAAACATGGTTAGCAGTTCTTCAATTCTGTTTTGAACTGATTTCCTAGACTTCCCACGATTCCCCGCAAAGTACTCAAGATTCTCTTTTACAGTCATTCTCCAGTAAAGATTACGGTTACCTTCAAGTACAACACTAATATGTTGAAGGGCTTTTAAGCGCTTTTTATGAATGGATACTCCGTTAATCAGCACTTCCCCACTGTTTGGAACCAGTAAGCCACACATCATTTTTATAAAGGTTGTCTTCCCTGCCCCATTTGGTCCTAGAAGTCCTACGGTTTCTCCCTTTTCAATTTTAAGGCTGATTCCTTTCACTGCCTCAATGGTTTCTTTTGTTTTTCTTTTCTTATAGGTCTTTCCTAGATCATGAATTTCAAGTATCGGTCTCACCTTTACGCCTCCCGTATAAAACTTTATATATACACGATACTGGAGACTTCCATATTATTCCTCAGCCTCTAGACGGATTACTATTCCATACTGAGTGGGATTTTGACGAAAAAAAGCCTGCATCCATCCAATAAATAAAAGGTGGGTGCAGGCTTACTCTATGAATTTGATACCATCCGTTTTCGCTTATTCATTATCTTCTTAACAATACTAGCAGCAAACAAAGAAATGAATACCGCCATAACAACAAGCCCCCATAGAGGAACTTTAAAGAGCTTCAACACAACACTTCCCATAATTGCGATATATAAATATGAGAGCCACTTCGCAGTCTCCTGATGTAGATAATATTTGGTTAGCTTTGCCCCGATCGGAGAACCTACCAATGCACCAACAATGAGTAAAAGTGCATTAGAGTAGTCGAAAGGGGTTTTAAGAGCATATGTAATAAAGCCTGCGATCACTATAAACAATACGGACATGAGACTTGTTCCAACCGCTTGTCTCGCCTGGAAGCCTAATAGTGTAATGAGTAATGGGACCATTAAAAATCCCCCACCCACACCTAAAGTAGTGGAAACAAAGCCTCCTGCAATACCAATAAATATGGTCTTTGCTAAAACATTTTTTATTTCTTGGTTTTTCCGTTCATTTTCAGCAGTGGCTGCTACTTCCCTCTTAGTTTCTTGTTTCATCTTCCACGCAAAATATAAGAGCAAAATAATATACAGCAATGGGATGACAACTTCATCTAAACCTCTTTTACTGAGAAACATCACGAAGGGTTGAGCCACTTGGGTCGCCAATACTCCACTTACTCCTAAAATAACGGACATCTTCCATCTGATATTCTTTTGGCGAAGATGGGCGAATGCTCCCATCACACTAGTGGCAATTGAGAACAGAAGACTAACCATAATAGCTTCTACAGGCGAGAAACCAATTAAAAGTAAAAAAGGAGTTAAGATAAAACCGCCACCAACTCCGAAGAACCCAGATAATACACTAATTATGAGACCAACGAGCGGAAATGCAATCCATTCCATGGCTTCCCCACCTTTTCAAAATCAATAGTCCTTATTATACCATGTCACTTTCATTTATTTTCCATACCTTATGGTAATCCACCCAACCCAAATCATTGATATGAACTTGCTTCAGCGAATCAGGATAGTGAACCTCCTGTTTCCATCTATATAACGGTAGAAATAAACCATTATCTATTAACCACTTTTCTAAAAGAAAAAATGTTCTTTGGGAATCCTCAATATAATCCTTCTGGAAAGACTGCTTTACTAAATCTTGTATATAATGACGTGTCTCGTTTCCCCATAAAAATTGACTCAACAGACTCTGAAAGACCATTACATAACTAGCTAAACGAGCCTCAAGTACTGGTTGTTCATATAAGACTAAATCCGCTTCCACCATAGATTCTCTTTTGTGGATGTCTTCAAAAGATACAACATGTAAGATCACTTTTATCCCTTTTCGAATTAAAAATGTCTTCAATGCCATCGCATCCTCTTCATTACCGGCACCATTAAAGGTCCAAATTGTAATCGTTTGATTGTATGTAAACCTCTTGTTTTCTTGAATTTCTACTGATTCAGTTTCTTCATCCAACTTTATAAGTGAACCTATTCTTACACCCTTTTTTCTTATTTCATCCGTTTCTATCCTATATTGTTGAAGGAGATTAACTAATTGACACCTAACCTCTACATCCATCCTTTCTTCATTAAAGAAAATGATTTTACCTCCAGGATCATACCTCTCCTTGGTCTTCCAGGATACAAAAGCCTCTTTCCAAAATGGGTAGTTTTGCAGATGAAATAGTCCTTCCATCTCATTTGAATGTAGCTCATTATACGAACCTCTATTTAACACCCACGCTTCTACTCGATCAATATATGGCCTCTCCCCAAAATAGTAATCATTAGCTTCTAAAATCGTTATATCTAAATGATTTTGTAATAAGCGAAAAGGTCCAGTCCCCATTGGAATATTGTTTTCGCCTTCTGAAAAAATAGATAACGCTGGATGAGCAACTATCTCTAAAAACTGTGGATTTGGTTCATTTAGTTCAAATCTAATCTCAAAAGACCCTTCAGTTCTAATGGACTTAATGAACTGAGAGAGTGGTTCGTAATAAGAATACTGAAGACGCTCATAAGAGGAAATAACATCTGCTGCTTCAAGAGGCTTTCCGTTGTGAAAGGTTACACCCTTTCTTAAAATGAAGGTCCAAGTCGTATAGTCTTTTGTATGAAACCAATCTAATGCGATGTCTCCAACATATCTTCCACCTTCAATCTTCACCAACCTATTACAAACTAGCTGCAAAAAGTGTAAATTCGTTCTTCTTAGTGGATTCTTCGGACTCAATCTTCCTAAAGGACGATAAAAGGGAATTCTAAGAATATCGATCGTTTCCCACGGTCTTCTCTCCCATCCAAAAACACTCATGCTTTTGTTGTTTCCAACTGAATTAGTATCTAATAATGCAGCCTTATATTCATGAAGGCGTTCATTTTCAATTAAAGAAAACGGCGAAACCAATAACTTCACTCTCGAAGGATTTCCTCTACCAACACCTGAATCCCAAAGAATCCAATCCTTTCCTTCAAGCTTCTGAATGATTAGTTTAACGTTTCTATGAGAGCATCCCCATACATCAGCAATTAGTTTTGTAGGCACCGTTAAAGGTACATTTAACCTTTCTCCTGCCAACTTATAAAGTTCATAGTAATATTTAAATAATTTTATACACCCTCACTCCTTAAAAGGCGAAAATTTCTCATTTATTTTTTCTCTTTTTCTTCTACTTTTTTAACTCTATATTGAGAATACACGATGTATTAGGAAGGTGAAAGGTCTGAAAAAACAAGTACGCTTTATCGGATTAGCAACAGGGGCTGCTGTTATGGGAGACTCCTTATTATATATTGTACTCCCCTTGTACTGGCAGGAGTTTGGACTTCAATCCATTTGGCAAGTCGGGGTCTTACTCGGAATCAATCGCTTCATTCGTTTACCAATCAACCCACTTGTTGGATATTTCTATACAAGATATCCCTATATTGTTGGTTTTTTTACTGCATTGTTCCTTGCCGTTTTGACAACCCTAGCATACAGTATTTTTCATGGCTTCTGGCTACTTCTTTTGATTCGCATTTTATGGGGAATTACATGGTCCTTTCTGAGACTTGGTGGAATACTAATGGTCCTTTCAATGGCACAAGATTCAAACCGCGGGGAGTTAATGGGAACTTATAATGGCACGTGGGGAATCGGAGCTCTAGTCGGTATGTTAGCAGGTGGTTGGGGTATTCTATGGATTGAAATGAAAGTCATCTATTATATGTTTTCTGTTCTTATATTAGTCAGCAGTCTTATTCTCCTTACGACACAGAAAACAACACCAACAACTATTGATGAGGGTCCAGTAGAAAATCATAAAACACACTCTGCATTTCTCGATTTATCTTGGCTTAAAGATATAGAGGTCGTTAAACTAATAGTCTCAGCTTGGTCTGTAGGATTTGTTTTCTTTGGGATTATTGGTTCCATATTACCTAATATCATTCAAGAAAGAATCGGCCATGAGTTAGTCTTAAGTAGTGTTACCATAACAGCAGCAGGCGTTGCCGCTTGCCTCCAAGCATTGCGATGGGGCTGGGAACCATATATCAATCCTTATTTCGGCAGATGGACGGATAAAAAGGGAAATAGGTCGTCACTTTTCCCACTACTTCTACTAACAGCAAGCATACTGTTAGGAGTCATTGCTTTCACCGAAGGAAACACCATTCTCCTTCTTGTAATCATAGTCCAATTATTCTCTTCAATGATTGTCACAACAAGCGACACACTAGCTTCTGATTATGCGAGTACTAGGCATCAAGTGCGGACTATGACAGGTTATACAATCGGCATAGACCTTGGAGCTGCTTTTGGTCCATTACTTGCATTTGCCATTTATGATTTTGGCTCTTTGACATGGTCAATTCTTTTAGCATCTATTATTCTTTTGGCTACCGGTCTATTATGGGTCATGTTCAATTCTGGTGTAATTAATGTAAAAAACCCTCGCTCATAAGGCGAGGGCTCTATTTCATTATTTAGAGACAGTTGCTCCACGGTAGAAGTTCGTAATATAAGATCTACCTGTGTTGTGGAAAAGAATAATAAGAACTGGTACTACAACTATGGTTCCTAGTAATAGCACCATGTAAAGTACCGTTGAACCAGCGTTAAAGTGTTTACCCGTCTCATCTTTATATTGATCTTGAAACGCCTGAATATCTGGAGTTAATTCAAAAGAACTTGACTCAACAAATACACCATTCGTTGCATCATAGAACTGAATTTCATGTCCAGTGTAGTAGAAAAAGCGGTCACGCTCTTCCTTATACTCAACATACATAGCATCTACTTGAATCTCACCTGTAACGTTTCCTTCTGAGTCAAGCTGGTTCGTTGTAAAGCTTTGAAGATCTTTTACTGCCACTGAACCCTCATCATAATATGAAAATAGTCCATCAAAGCGTTTTTCTAATGCATCATATACATCATCAGAAACTGAAACTGCTGCACTAGCAGGAATTGCTAATAGTAAAGTAAGTAAAGCAGTGATGAAAAGACTAAGTAGTTTTTTCACCTTGACCCCTCCCTGTTGTGTTTGTTATTGGATCCGTAAGATACGGTAGTTTCTATAGTCTATTGTGTTAGTAGACTTTTAACATAGTAATTATAGCAAGAGATAGGTGAATGAATCAATAACATCTCCTATCAATTTATAAATTTGAAGAATTTTACAGGGGATTTCCCCCAACAAAAGAAGCTCCCACCTGAAAATAAATTCTCTAGGAGCCTCATTTTATTGACTATTCCACCACTATAGTAGATTTCATATCTGCATGGCCTGCACCACACATAATGCTACATACAATTGTGTAGGTACCTGGCTTTAAATTTAACGTTTTAGCTTTACCCGCTTCAATGGAATCACCAGTTTCTTGAATTTGAATACCATGGAATCCATCTGAGTTTTCTAGAATGATTGAAACCTCTCCAGCTTCAATCTTGTACTCTTCTTGATCAAATGCCCAATTTTCAGCAACTATATTTAATTTTTGATCGGCAAGGGCTTGAGAATTCGCATCCTCACTATTTCCACAAGCGGAAAGGAGTAAAACAATAAGCGATATAGATAATACAAATATTTTTTTCATATTTGTCCCTCTTTCATCCTTTTTTAATTGGAGAGTAACCTCTACCCATTACCATTTTATACCGGATTTTCATAATATCCTTGTCCGTTTATGAAAATTCAGTGGCAATTTTAAAACTTATGCAGTTGAGTATATTATCTGCTATACTCACAATGTATGACTTAAGAATGAAATTAAAGGAGTTAACATATGAGTGAATTACTACATAGCTTAGAAGCATGGATTATGGAGTTTGGCACCATTGGGTTATTCATTGTGTCATTCTTAGAATCCTCATTTTTCCCCATTCCACCTGATGTATTTTTGCTGCCTATAGCCATCGCTAACCCTAGTAATGCCTGGTTCCTTGCACTAATTGTTACAGTAGGAAGTGTATTAGGTGCTATATTAGGCTGGTGGATTGGAAAGAAATTAGGAAGGCCCATTTTGTTGAAATTTATTTCTGAAGAAAAAATCCAAAAAGTTGAGGGTTACTTTCAAAAGTATGGGTCCATGGCTATATTAGTTGCTGGATTCACTCCTATTCCATATAAAGTGTTTACCATCTTCTCTGGGGTTACCAATATGAAAATACGTGTCCTTGTTTTTTGGTCTATCATTGGACGAGGTAT
The DNA here is from genome assembly GCF_039522365.1 of Bacillus carboniphilus. Classification (GTDB taxonomy): domain Bacteria; phylum Bacillota; class Bacilli; order Bacillales; family JC228; genus Bacillus_BF; species Bacillus_BF carboniphilus. Next base: position 46,494 of record NZ_BAAADJ010000011.1, read on the forward strand.
TCGATTCTTTCTAGAAGCTGCTCTGGTCGTCACACTTGGTGCAAAAGCAATGCCATTTATTGAGGAAAACTTTACACTTATCACGATTATTGGTGGAGGTATTCTAATTATCGCCTATATTTTGTACCAATTCGTTTGGAAAAAAAGACACAAATAAGAAACATATACACACTATCTCATTTTAGTGTGTTTTTTTTACAGAATTGTTTTTGGAATTTTCGGTTTGCAGTAAAAAGAGGAAAGTAAAATTACAAAGTTTATTTAAAAGGGGATGTATGAATGGGTATATTTATTCGGCTACTGAAGCGCATCGGTAGTCTTGAATATGGGGTGATTGTTTTATTGTCCCTAGTGATTGTACTTTTTGGGACTATTTCGATTTACCTTATTGAGCCGGAAAACTTCCCTAGCATATTTGATAGTTTTTGGTGGACAATGACAACCCTTACTACTGTCGGCTACGGAGACTTTTTCCCAACGACTATTGCCGGAAGATGGATTGGCATTTTTCTCTTCCTATTCGGAATTGGCATTATTGGAGTATTTATAACCAAAACGGTTGATTCCTTAACAACCTATACTCGTTTAAAATCGGAGGGTAAGCTCGTGTATAAACAGAAGGAACATTATATTTATATCGGCTGGTCTAAAAAAGTAGAAAAGGCGATTAGGGAGGTATTGCAACACAACCCAAAAGCCAAGGTAGTCCTTATCAATCAACTATCTCAAACACCCATCGTTCATGATCAAATTCATTTTATTCAAGGGGACCCTTCTCAACACGATACATTAGTAAAAGCCAATATTCTCGAAGCAAAACGTGTAGCGATTTTTTCGGATTCGAATATTGATGACCCTGCTTTAGCAGATGGAAAAACCCTACTCACTGCATCTGCTGTAGAGTCTTTGTCGGAGCAATATCAACGAAATATCCATACCGTTGTAGAAATTCGTGAAGAGCAAAACATCACAAAGTTTAAGCATATCAATGTAGATGATTTCATTTTATCTGATGACTCCGTATCACTTTTAATGGCCAAGGCTACTCTACAACCTGGTACTACTCATATTTTTAGGCAGCTTCTTAGCAAAAGCTTTGGCAGCAATATTCATGAAATTTCTCCTAAACCTCATTGGAAGACCTATAAAGAGGCTTCTTCCGAGTTATATGAAAAAGGGGCTATTCTTATGGCCGTTAATCAAGATATGGACGTTGCCACTCATCATACGAAAGAATTAAAGCAAACTGACATACTCTATATAGTTTGTAATGATGAAACCTTTCACGAATTGAGTAATCATTAAAGAGGGGTATTTATTTAAACCGGGGGTTTTGCTAAAAAGGCGGAACTTAGAGTCCACTGAACCATGATAAACTGCATTTTACATAAAAATAGCAGAACCTGTGTCTGGAGGATGAAGTAAGAGGACACAGGTTCCGTTATTTGATTAAAATGGCCTGTATTGCGGGGATTGGCGGACAGAGAATCCGTTATTTAGCATAAATTAACCAAAAAAGTACTAAAAATGGACGAATAGTGGAATCTGTGTCCGTTTAAAGCTCGAAAACCGTCCTTTGTGTGAAAATAGCGGATCGTATGTCCGTTTAACATTCGAAAACCGGCACTTGGTTAATCAGCTTATCCAGTTTCCAGCTAAGTCCCGAAAAAGCTGCAACTGGTAATAATATCCATCAGCGGTTCCCTTTTCTGCACTAAAAAGCCGAAAACGGTAATCATAGCCCACCGATGACACATTACCCTCCGTATTTTAACTGCAAATGCAGGATTTGGAATAAACGATTAAACAGGAACCTTCCCAATATATTCAGCCTGCGGACGATACAGTGTATTATCACTTGCCTGCTCTAAAACATGGGCTGTCCACCCTACCATTCGACTGGCTGAGAAGGTAGGAGTAAATAATTCTGGTTCCATTTCAATGGCTTTCATAACCGCCGCCGCATAATACTCAACGTTTGTGTATAGCTTCCGTCCTGGCTTCCATTTTTCTAAATGGTCAATCACCATTTCTTCTACCTGATTTGCTAGTAATAGCCACGGATCATCCTTACCGATGGTTTGAACAACCTGGCGCAACGCTTCGGCTCTTGGGTCTCTTGTTTTATATACTCTATGGCCAAACCCCATAATTCTTTCATTATTAGATAATTTGTTTTCAATCCATTGTTCAGCATGCTCAATTTCCTGAATCTCATTCAGCATGTCAATCACGCCCGTAGGAGCACCTCCGTGTAACGGCCCCTTCATCGTACCAATTGCAGAAGTAATCGCAGAGACCATATCTGATTCAGTAGAGGCTGTAACTCGTGCAGAAAAAGTAGAGGCATTTAACCCATGTTCAATTGTTAAGACCATGTATGTTTCTAATGCTCGAACATGTACTGCGTTTGGTTCTTCGCCTTTCAACATGTATAAAAAATTGGCTACAAAACCTAGGTCTTCCCTTGGATATATAAAAGGTTGTCCCTTCACTTTATGATACCAGTAACTAATGATAGTAGGAGTAATCGCTACCATTTCAATGGCTTCTTGTACAGTTGGCTTCCACTTTACATTTTCTGTACCAAGAGCAGAAATCGCTGTTCTTAGAGCACTCATGATACTTACGTTTAAGGGTAAACAGTCTAGAACTGCCTTCACATGGTTAGGGAGATTTCTTTTCAACCGGAGCATATTGCTCAATGACTGTAACTCTTTTTCTGATGGCCAGGTTCCATTCCAAATAAAATACGCTACTTCTTCAAATGATTTTTTAAGAGCAAGTTGATTGGCATACTCTCCCCTATAAAGTAAAACCCCATTCGTTCCATCTACTAAACTTAAACAGGTTTGAGCAGCAACTACACCTTTTAAACCTTTCAACATGTTATCTACCACCTTTCTTACTTCTATTTTATGGTAGATTTCTATTTAAAAAAATTAAATATTATTTTATATTTTAATTAAGAATCTTAATTAAAAAGGAGAGAATCATTTGGAACTAAAATGGCTAAAGACCTTTTTACTAGCTGCCAAATATGAGAATTTCAGAAAAGCTGCTGAAGACTTATTCGTTTCCCAGCCTACAGTCACGGTTCATATTCATTTATTAGAAGAAGAGTTGGGTTGTAAACTTTTTAAACGTGATGGCCGCCAAATTATTTTGACCGAAGCTGGTAGAGGCTATATTTCCCATGCCAAGCAGATTCTGAACATGTTTGAAGCAAGTGTAGAGGAGTTAAAAAAGATTCAAGAAGGCTATCAAACAAAACTTACACTAGCTGTTTCACCTTTTATTGCATCATCCATTTTACCTGCTTTAATACGATCATATGTAAACCAGTATCCACAAGTTGATTTAAACATACAAGTTATTGAATCAAGTATGATCCCGGACCTAATTTCCAAAGGTGAAGCTGATATTGGATTATCTCGACAGCAAATTCAAATGAAAGGACTTCGGTGTCTTCCACTGCACCAGGACAAAGTGAAGCTAATTGTACCTCATGATGGGTATGACCCGGAATCCGCTCCACCAGTAGAAGTCGATGAACTTTTTCAGTCTCATCGTCTGATTGTTCATACACACCCTGACTATTGGGAAGAACTACTCCCAGTTATAAAAAGACAATACCCATTTACTAAAACCATGACTGTTTCTCAAGTTCATGTAACCAAGCGATTTATTGAGGAGGGACTAGGGATATCCTTCTTGCCACTTTCAATTGTCCAAAGAGAATTATTAGAAGGGAGATTATTAGAAGTTGAAACTCCTCATATACCAGAGGTAACAGCACGTACCTACGCTCTGACTAAATACACAAATGCAGAAATTAGTAGATTTCTCGACTATATCTCCCAATATAGGGTGTAATGAGGCTACCCACTTTCTCACAGTCATGTTAAAATATTCTAATAACTTTGAACGGAAGGGTGCAGAGAATGCCATTGCAGAATGTTAATTACTTAACAAAAGAGGAACTGAAAATTTTAGAGGAAACGGTTCTCTTTGCATCCGAAGCCCATACTGGGCAGTTTCGTGATACTGGAGAAGCTTTTATTCACCATCCAATTGAAATTACTCAAATGCTAGCTGAATACAAAGTAGACCTAACAACTCTCCAGGCAGCCATTTTACATGACGTGGTGGAAGATACCTCCATTCAGATAAAAGAAATAAAAGAAAAGTTTGGTCAGGAAGTGGCCTTTATTGTTGAATCTTTAACTAAAGGAAAGCGACCTACAAACATAAGTCGTCTCGAGTTTATGGAGAGCTACTATACCCAAATTCTTCTTGCTGCAGAAACAGATATCCGAGTAGCCATCATTAAAATATTCGATCGACTTCATAATATCCAAACCTTACATGGAAAACCTATTCCAAAGCAAGTCAATTACGCTAATGAAACCCTAACTTTCTTCGCACCCTTAGCCAAAAAATTAGGGTTACGACGTGTTCAAAAAGCGATAGAAGAACAAGCATTCTTTTATCTAAATCCAAAGAGATATCACAAAACAAATCTTCTTATTGAGCAATATAAACAGCAGTTGAAGCCGCTTTTAGATAAACTTCAATCAGCACTTCAGCCAGACAATGTTGTAGATTTCGATCACACACCTGTGTATTCTTTATATTCGAACTTACAGTATGAAAGTTCTCTTGAACGAGAAATCTCACTAATCGTTCGTACTGCTTCCATTGAAGAATGCTATACCGTACTCGGGGTCATTCACTCGTTATGGAAACCCATTAACCATCTATTTGTTGATTCTATCAACCAGTCTGCAAGCCCCTTTGAACAATACTTACTCACCACTATAGAAACTGAAGATGGTTCACGATGTACGATTAAAATTATGACCAAAGAACAAGGTCAGTATTACCACTACGGTATTCTATATAAATTAGATGCTTACCAAAGTCTTCAATATGATTATGGGACGGATACAAACTATGAGGAATTCATCGCAGAATATTTTCAACCTACGATTACAGTCTATAATCAATTCGGGGAAATGGTAGTAATCCCAGAAGGCGCTACAGTAGTGGATTACTTGTTTTACGCCTTTGAAGAGAAAGCTTTTTATGCAACCGAAATAAAAGTGAATGGTCAACACTCCCATGTTAATCAGCCACTAATACCTGGTGACAAAATTGTTTTGCAGTTTAGTCAGGAGTCAAAGTTATTTACTTCCAATTGGGTTCACTACGCGACCACTAGAAAAGCACTTCAATATTTAGAAGTGCAAGAAAGTAGTAGTTGAAATTTTGAAATGTTTAAAAAGGGCCGTATGCCTGGCCCTTACTCAAACAACTGATAAGGGAACTCTCGGTAGTTTTGTATGATTACATCAGCAACCTCAGATTCCCCCTGAAACATGATAGTTGTTAATTTTAATTTCTTTCCTGGGATTAAATCAAGATCTCGGTCCCCCACTACACCGTCGAGTGAAAATTTTTCATTCATATAGGAATAAGCTGAGATATCCGGTTTCCGAGGATAGCCATCCTCTTTACCGATTACTTCTTCAAAAAAGGGTGCCATCCCATGAAAATCTAGAACTTTTTCAACTATTTCACGTTCCTTATGGGTTACAATCACGTTCTTTTTGGCTTGCCTTAATACGTCCATTACATCAGGAAAAGGTTGATACATTTCGATTCCAACTTTCTCTTCTAGCTCTCTCATCTTTTCCATTTGTTCTTTCGTAATGTGAAAGTAATCAATGGCATGTGAAAACGAAACCTTCAGCTGTTTGTAAAGCTCTTCCTTGTCTACTTTTCCGTCTAACACTTCATCTAGAAGCCTTACATATAGCGGATATGTATCAAATAGCGTTCCATCAAAATCCCACAAAAGATTCATGAATTACCCGCTCCTCTCTCGATTAAGTGTTCCGTATGCTCCATATAAATCTTTTCTGCAATTTTCTTAATTGTTTCCATATCAGCAAATGGAAATCCCGTAGGAGTTGATTCTCCTAATCTTTTTTCAAACTCTTCCTTAATTAGATAGGATGCAAAATTGTGAGGAAATTCTGGATTTGAATCTGCTTCATGTAAAACTTGTTGGATGACTCTAGATGAATCTTCATACATAATTTCCACCAATTTTGCTCGATATTCCAACTCATGGTTTTTTAGATTAGGGAACCTTTCAAAATCATCGACGTGTTGAGCCTCGTGTTTTAGATAAGAAATTTGGAACTTGGGAGATTCTAATATATCTCGATAAATGCTATACACACAATAAAGGCCATCTTCTTTTGCCCAGCCTCCTGCTCCCTTTCGACCACAGGTAGCAAAATCCAACCAGCTTCGCATGATAAAATCATGCATAAATACAACCTTTAGAGTCTGCTTTCCAAGTGGGAGGTCTACTTCGTACACTTTTTCTTCACTTTCTCTCCAAATATAAGGCCCATAAAAAGGCTCTGTTTTTCCGCCTAGGAAATGAAAACCCTCTTCTTCAAACATTTTTTGAATAGTTGAACTTAATTCAACCTTATCTTGTTGCATAAATCCAATTTCTTGGCTTAAATTCTCTATTAAATTTGATTCTGCTTCTTCATGACCTTTTCTTTTTAACAAGACATCGCGGTAATATGTATAAAAGCTGTTTAATATGGGCTGTAATCTACTTGATACCGATGTAATTGGATTAACCCCTTCATAGAAGCGGCTATACATTTGTTCTTTTAGATCTTCCCATTCTTCTGTTAGCTCTTTGTTATTCTCTAGTAATTTGTATGCTTTCTGGACGTCGCCTGTTAAGCAATACTTCCAAAATTGATTCTCCCAGCTTTTCACCATCCGGTTCCCTCCTATGTAAAAGAGCTGCTCAAAATTTGAACAGCTCCATATCTTCTTTACTTCTTAATTATCTTTACTCGATAACTCATAGCCTTCGAAAGATCTACCTTTTCCGTGAACTCCATCGTATTGTAATCCAACGCCCCACCTGGATTGATGGTATCAATTGTAAGGTTGGTATTTTTCAAGAGAAGCTGCAAATCTGCCGGCGAATAACATCTTAAGGACTGGGTAACTACCTCACTTGGGTTCTCACTTAGCCACCATGAATCCTCCATCCGACATTCAAATGCGTTAAAAGTATAGCGCCGTTCAACCTCTCCAAATTTCATGTTTTGCCCATCTGCATAGGACCAAAACCAAGGGGTATATACATCCATTAAAATGGAGCCCCCCGGCTTAAGCCATTTTTCCATTAAATTCAATAATCTCGTTTGATCTTCATCTGTTCCAATTCCAAACCCATCCCAATAACAGATGGCATCAAAATAAGCGTCATAATCTAATCTATAAAAGTCTTCTTCTTTAATAGAAATAAAGGACTCAACTTTATATTCTTCACACAATTTCCTTATATGTTTGACAGAATCAGGGACAATTTCAACAGCGGTCACATGGTAACCAGCTAATGCTGCGGACACAGAAAACTGTCCACCACCTGCACCTAACTCCAACACCTGCAGCGGGGGTGCCCCAACAGATTGATTTAAATCTCTCACCTTATTATTATGATAATCAGTGGGATTACCTTCATAGGCCTTAGCCCATTTATTTTGCTTGGAATAAAATTCTTTAACCCATTTCATTCTTAATCGCTCCTTTTCTATTAGCAATGCTTTAGTCCCAACAGAAAAAGATCAATTATAAAATAACCCCATTAAGGTGCGCCTCCCATAGCGTAACATTGAAAAAACTTCTGAAATCCCTTCATAAATCAGGTACACTATCAATATATCATTTCTAAAACAATAAAAATACACTCTAAAAAAACCCTATATTTAGGAGGTCCTATGGAATTAGAAACGCAAGAACTGAAATATAAAGGCATAAAAGGCTGGCTAATTATTGTTATTATTTTTCTAATAGGGAACCCAATCGGCAGCATCTATCATATTACAACTGGCTTAATTCCATTTTTTCAAGATGGAAACTGGAAGGACATTACAACAAAAGGAAATGACTTATACCACCCCATTTTTGGAACCGTTATTGTGATGGAATTAGCGATGTATATTTTTATAACTGTCATGACCTTGGTATTGTTGTACCAAATGTTACTTAGAAAGGCTATTTTTCCGAAACTATTTATTTCTTTTTTACTTATGGATTTAATTGTAGGATTTCTTTATGCATCCGGCTACCTTATTGTGGCGGCTAATACTCCTGCATTTGCTACACAAAGAGAAAATTTATATTTAGAAATTGGGGGAGCTTTAGCATCACATTTACTTTTTGCGTCCATTTGGATTCCTTATTTTCTAAAGTCTAGAAGAGTTCGAGCTACATTCACTGAGGAGTAAATCAAATAACGGATCCTGTGTCCGGGTAGTGGCCGAGGCGGACAGGAGATCCGTTATTGGCATAAAAATGTACATTTTCAAGGGTTAGGCGGACAGAGAATCCGTTATTTGGCAAAAATCAGCTGATAAAGGCATCAAAACAGTCAAATAGCGGAATGTGAGTCCGTTTACCCCAAGAAAAACGGCATGTTCGTTGGAATAACGGAACCTATGTCCGGCTATTTCTCCCTACTGTCATAAGATACCACTCGAACCCGAACCCCTCTTGTAAACTTTTCCTCCGCTTTCTTATTCAATAAATCAATCTTTTCAGAAACAGAAGAAGCTGTTTGACCCTTCCCATCTACGATTACCTTAGGATCTAATAATCTAGGTTTATGTTTCATATAAAAATCGTAGCTTTTCTCGTCCTCTACTACTTCTACATGTGGATGAATCTGCCGCAATATTTGTACGATATCCGGATCCTTGCTTTCTCGGAGAATGCACCATACCTCTTCATCCTGCAACAATAGGTCTGCTTCAGAAATTACCTTCTTTTTTAACCCTAGGTACATTAAAATTGAAAGCTTCCTATTCCCATATGCATTTAAGGGATGCATAAAAAAATCAACAACTTCCTTATAGTAAAGGTCAGTGAACTTTTCTGCAGCTTCAATTGATTTGAAAGCCATACTCCCCTGTTGAATGGTTATGTTTTCTAAAAAGTATTGAATATCATCTAGATCTAGAGTTCCGTAATGAAACTGATCCCTTAAAGTATAATCAACTCGGTCGGCACATAAGTCTGGTAGTGGCTTTTCAAGAATGGTCCAGGGATCCATTTCAAATAAAATCTCTTTTTTGAATCCATGTCTATGTAAAACCTCAGGGATTTCTGACTCTTCAATGACTTTTACATATATTTGTTCATGATAATCCTCGTTCTTATTCTCAAGTGCAAAATCAACTACATGAGAAAATGCTGTATGAGAGACATCATGTAATAAGGCTACGATTTGCTCTTCAATACTTCCTCCCATATTTCGAACCAAGAGCATAGTTCCGACAGAATGTTCGTACCGAGTGACGTTCCACTCAGGATTTACTAGATAACTAGCACCTCCCTGATGTACACCCTTTAAGCGTTGTATGGGCTTAGTTTGAATAAGTTCTTTTAACACCAGATCGATTTCGAAGGTTCCGTAAATTGGGTCAGTTATCATTCATTTCACCTCTTTATAGCTTTACTACATACCTTTAAAGTATATTCTTTGACATTTATGGGATTTTTGAATATTTCAAAGGGCTATTTTCGTATACTTTGTTGCTTTCGACAGTAGTTGGTTCTATGAACTAAGGGCGTTGATTTCCGTTGCAGGCGCTTGCTTTCCGTGGGCGGTCCGGGAGCCTCCTCTGGCCAACAGGATGTTGGTTACGAAGGCGTTGCCACAGGACGTGGCGTTCTTAGCCTTCGTTCCCCTACCGCTCTCCTGCGGGGTCTCCCTTGTCCCTTCCTCCCACAGGACAAGGAAGGCTACGGCAGCATTTACTTCGCACGAGAAAAATGCGCAGCATTTTATGAGGAGTCAAGCACCTTCCACTCCAATCCACGGCGGTTTAATAACATGTGCAATAAACAACAATTTTTTCAAAAACAGCGTTTCAAAGCAACCATTCCTCAAGAAAAATAGGATGAAAAGTCATCTTTTAGTTTCACCATTTTTGCTCTTTGCCTTCCCGTAAGCAAACCCAATAGCTGGTTTACAGAAGTCATGCCAAGCAAAGAGGTACAAACCTCTAATGTGCAATTATGTTCTCTTAATACCGGTCTGCTTTTTAGCAGGTCTAACTGTGCTTTTCTACAAACCCAAGTCTTTTTTGATTGAATAAGGGGAGACATGTTTTCCCATGCTTGTTCAAGGTTTGGACTGTGTATTTTCTTTCGTTCCAATGGTGTGGTGGTATATATATTTGGCCAGTAATCCTCCCGGGAACTCGTATGTTGAACTTTTGAGGCAAATGAAACGAACTGTTTATGATTCCTCTTATGGTCCCATAAAAGAGAATAAAGTTTCTTTCCAGTCTCAATACGCTGGGTGACCATCTCAAAATGTTGAACCGGGAGCCCATGTAGTTGTTTTTTTCGAGTTGGAAAAAGGATATAGGTGGTAGCGAGGAATTCTTGGACTTGGAATGGAAAAGTAGACTTTGCATGCTTAAATATTTTTGTAGGAATCAACCTAGCCTCTAGCATCATTTGTTCATTGATAATAAGAGCAACGGTCAAGACCTCAGCGTTCTTATTCTTTATAAAAAAATCCCACACTTCTTGCATAAATGGGGAAACAGATAAGTGAGGCATAAGATGAAAAAAATTTTTCCCCCTTTCCTTCCAAATCTCATAAAGTAGTAGTTGACTGTATGCATCTTGAAAAATAAGATGGTTTGCTGTTTCTAACATGCTGAAGATTTGCTTTTGTTCTTCTGCTTCTAACGCATACCTGTAGGACCGACTCTTTAAATCGGTCATATGGTAACCACCGTTTCGTGAAACCATATGAGCTAGAAAACTCCAGTGAATTTCGGGGTGTTTTTGAAAGTATCTAAAATATGCATCTGTCCGCGTTACATTATTTTCATTCCATAGGCGAACTTGTGAACGAATAGACTGAAGGATCTCTCTTTCTAAGGTTGAATAAAGCTTAGTTACCTTTTGATTGTAACTCAAGCCCCTTATCTTTTCATGTAGATATGTCCAATCCTGATTTGAAAGAATATCTTTTTCCTTGTCAACCTTTGAGAAAAAAGTTTTAATTTTTGAAAGCAACATGGAAACTATTCCTCCCCGAAAACGTATAACTTAATGAAGTCTATGATAGAAATGAACAGTTCATGAAAAAGGGAGTGTAATCATGTCGTTTTTTAAAAAGGCTTTAGCTACTATTGGAATTGGAAATGCAAAAATTGATGCTAGATTAGAAAAGTCTGATTGGAACCAAGGAGAAGAAGTTCGTGGTGAATTAGTCCTTACAGGTGGAAGTGTTGTGCAAAAAATTGAGGATATTTTTATGGAAGTATGTTGCACTTATATTCGTGAAGTCGATGATAAAAAAATCTCAGATACCGCAGTATTAGAGCGATTTAGAATTTCACAACAGACCGAATTGGGGCCAAATGAGGAAAGAAAAGTTCCTTTTTCATTTGTGCTTCCATATGAAACGCCAATTACAGCAGGAAGTTCAAAGGTATGGGTACGTACTCAACTAGGTATCGAATCGGGGGTCGACTCTAGTGACTATGATCCGATTACAGTGAAGCCTGGTAACATAACAGCAAAAGTTCTAGATACGTTCCGCAGCCTAGGTTTCCAAACACGAAAAGTTGAAAATGAATATGTAAAAAGGTATGCAAGAGGACGTTATCCATTCTTACAAGAGTTTGAGTTTTACCCGGTATCTGGCCCATTCTATCGTGCCTTCGATGAAGTGGAAGTTGCATTCCGCTTCAGAAGTGAAGATAACGTCGATTTGTTAATGGAAGTCGACCGCAGAGGTAGAGGATTGATGGGATTGTTAAGTGAAGCGTTAGAAATGGATGAGTCAAAAGTGTCCCTTAATGTGAACAGTCAAAACATTCACCAACTCCCAGCTATGATTGAGGATGTATTGCAGCGTTACCGTTAATAGATTAAAAGGATCCTAATCCATTTGGATAAGGATCCTTATTCCTTTTTACCCATTGAAAAACCCTCTAGTAATCTCCCACCATAGGGTGCCAGCACTTCTTCTGCAAGTTGGACCACTAATTTCTTATCCCTACTTCTATAGTACAACTGAAATGCCTGATAGAACCGGTCTGCAAAACTTGGGTTAAACGATTTTAATGCTCGGTACACCCACTTAGAGTGTCCAATCCACTGTAGATTTGTTCTTAAATAGAATTCATGAATTATATCTGCCAATGCATTAGCCGTCCAAAGTTCTTCTTCCTCTTTTTTCGAACCAATAAAATCATCGAGAACATCCGTCAGCATATACCTTTTAAATAGTAGCGTTTGCTCAGACCACGGATCAGGTCCTTCCTCAAGAAGTACCCCTGCTTCTTCCTTCATTTCATCTAATTTAGGGTGAGAAATCAATATTTCTCCTTCCACAACCATTCTAGGTAGCGATGGCCTTGCTCTTTCTCTGTCTGATTCAAAAAAAGCTTTGTAAGATGTGAAATTATGCACAAATACTTCGATGGGCCATCCAGACATATAAAAGGTTTCTCTGTAAGCAGACTCAAGTTTCTCTTGAAAAATAACAATGTCTAAGTCAGAAGTCGATGTCCCTTCTCCTCGAACTATACTACCTGCAAGTATGGCTCCGTCACAGTCCGGAAAGTAGGTTGTTAAAAAGGAAATGGCTACAACCTTTGGTGCTTCTTTCATCTTTTTCCCCCATTCTTTTTTGTAAAAATAGTAATGCACTGGCGGCGAGATTATCTTGTTTACACATGCTCCATTAGGAAACCTTATGATTCATTATAATTTTATTAAAATTTACTTATAACTAGCTCCATTTTATGATGAATATACAACAATTGGAAGGGAGGAAGTTGCTTCTTTTTTTGGAAGCAGCGATTTAAATGAATCAGCATCAATCTGTTAAAGATCAGTTTGGGAAAAATGCCTCTAATTATGTAACAAGTCCACTTCATGCCAAGGGTAAAGATTTAGAATGGATGAAACAGTGGGTGACTCATCAGTTCTCAAATAAGGAAACTCTTCTAGATATCGCCACAGGAGGCGGTCATGTAGCAAACGCTTTCGCTCCACTCTTCAACCAAGTGACCGCCTTAGATTTAACCCCTGAAATGTTAGAACAGGCTGAAAAATTTATTAAAGGAAACGGCTATGAAAATGTAGACTTCACTATTGGAGATGCTCAGGATCTACCGTTTGATGATCAATCATTTGATATGGTTACGTGTCGTGTTGCTCCACACCATTTTCCAGATGTGACTAAGTTTGTAAAAGAAGTATATCGAGTAGTAAAGGCTGGCGGGGTCTTTATTTTAGCTGACAATGTGGTTCCTGAAATGGATGCTTATGACATCTTCTTTAACGACCTTGAAAAGAAAAGAGATTATAGTCATAATCGCGCTTTGAAAAAAACAGAATGGCTATCTGTCGTTGAACATACTGGTTTTCGAACAGATCACTTAGTTACTTTTGAAAAGAATTTTAGCTTTGAAACCTGGTGTAAAAATATGAGTCTGTCCAATGAACAGATAGAAGAGTTAAACGATTGGATCCTGTCTGCATCAGACGATGTTCGAACCTACTTCTCCGTAAAGACACAGGAGGATGGAACGGTAAAATCCTTTACCGGCCAATCCATTGTTTTAATTGCATGGAAGTAAACTCTCTGAACGATGTTATAATATATAAAAAACACCGGAGGTCCTTATCATGGCCTTTACTCATACTTTTTCCAAAAAGGAAGAAATAGCCAATTCCGTTACTCATGCCATAGGGGCTGCTTTAAGCATTGCTGCCCTTGTTCTTTTAATTGTGTTCTCTTCTCTTTATGGGAATGCTTGGCACATTGTCAGTTTTACTTTATATGGAGCTTCTATGGTACTCTTGTACACCTCCTCTACTCTTCTACACAGCTTTCCCGAAGGAAAAGTAAAGGACTTTTTTGAAATCATTGACCACTCATCCATTTACTTTTTTATTGCCGGGACATATACTCCATTCCTATTTGTTGTTGTAGAAGGAGCCTTGGGGTGGACTATCTTCGGAATTGTCTGGGGAACAGCTATTGCAGGCACAGTGTTTAAAGCTTTTTTCGTCAAAAAATACTTATTTACATCCACTGCTCTTTACGTGGTTATGGGCTGGTTTATCGTTTTGGCATGGAAGCCTCTAACCGAGAAATTACCTGCTGAAGCCATCCAACTGCTAGTTATTGGTGGTGTATTGTTTACGGTTGGCTCCATTTTTTATGTATGGAGAGGGTTTAAGTATCATCACGCTGTTTGGCATATCTTTGTGATAGCAGGAACGGCATGTCACTTTTTCTGCGTATTGCTCTATGTGTTGCCAATCCAAAATTAAATGATCAACTTCTAGAAAATGGGCAGCTTTGCTAAGTAACTTTTCCTAAAGAGGTGTAGACCATGTACGAATCATTAGTTAGTGCTGATAGCCCTTATTCATCTTTTCAATTGTTTTCCGTTTCCCATATCGTGGTGATTTTGATTACGGTTGGAACCCTTGTATGCTTTTATATTTGGAAAGAACAATTGAAGGCATACAGTTCTTTCCTAAAGTGGGGGCTTGTGGCCTTACTCGTTGGTTCGGAAATATATTTCAACATTTGGAATTTACTCATTGATGAATGGAGCCTTCAATACACCCTTCCCTTTCAGCTTTGTTCCATTAGCATCTATTTATCTACATTCATGCTGATTACCAAAAATCATAGGCTCTATGAAATTGTTTACTTTTTAGGTCTGGCAGGGGCTACACAAGCTATTCTAACACCGGAACTTTTTTATGATTTTCCGCATACTCGGTACTTTCAGTTTTTCATTGCTCATATTGCCATCATTTTATCGCCATTGTACATGACGTGGATTGAAGGGTTTCGGATAAACTTCCGCTCTGTTATCCGCGCATTTTTCGCATTAAATGCAGTGGCAGTAGTTGTATTCTTTATTAACCTAGGGTTCGGGGCAAATTATATGTTTCTTGCTAAAAAACCAAGTAACCCTAGTTTGCTAGATTTTCTTGGGCCTTATCCGTGGTATATTCTTGTATTAGAGGGATTAGCATTTGTTCTATTCCTATTGCTGTACCTTCCTTTCCATAAAAGGAAGGCGACTTCTAGATTGATAGAAATTGATTAGAGTAATTGTGCCTCAAATTTGGGAGCCGACGGTTTTTGTTATCGATATTTTGAGAGGCTTTGGTTTCCGTTACTATTTACCCTTTATTGTTACCGTAATCCTATCCCGGCTCTAGTTTCGGGCACTATAAACTCTTTATTGTTACCGTAATCCTGCAACAGCCTCAGTTTCGGGTACAATACTAACAATATCGTTACCTATATTTAAAATAAAACTAATTTCGGTAACGATTTTTGCCATATACTAAAAAACCCCAGTCCACATTTGGACTGAGGCTTCACTGTTACTATTATTTATAGGCATTAATCCCCAACATGGTCTCAAGGTCCACAATTTGGAAATTTCGCTTTTGCAACTCTTCAATTATCATTGGTAAAGCCTTCGGTGTCTCCACTCTTTCCTTTGTCGTATGCATCAAGATAATGTCACCATTACGTACATTAGATAGCACGTTTTCAACAATCTCTTCACTCACTGCCCCATCTGCCCAATCAATGGTATCAATGGACCAAAGAATAATATCATATTTTTCCTGTTTTGAAGCATTTACGACATCAAAATCTGTATCTCCAAACGGTGGACGGAACATTGCTGGTTTTTTACCAATAGCCTCAAATATAGCTGCTTCTGTCATTTGCAAATCTTCAACTACACCTTGGAAATTCATAGATTTTAAGTTTTTGTGCTGATAGCTATGACCTAGTACAAGGTGTCCGCTCTCATCTGCCTTTTTGACAACATCAGGATGTTTCTCAACATTTTCTCCAACAAAGAAAAAGCTTCCTTTTACTCCGTATTCATCTAAAATATCAATAACAGAATTCGTAACATCTTCCTCATCAGGTCCATCATCAAAAGTTAAAGCCACCATTGGTTGATCTGGTCCATTCAGCCACATATTTTCATAGGCTTGTGCAAAAACTTGAATGTCCTTTCTCCAAGTCAACATACTACTCCAAGTCTCATCAGGCAAATGACCAGAAAGTCCTTTGATATCCAGTACGTATTCATGCTCTGTTTGCTCTAATGTACTTTGATTAAAGACTGAAATATGGTGAACGGTCTCTCCTGATTGAGGAATAATAAACTTTAACTGAATATCATCAGTAAGCTGATAGACGTATATATGATCTTCTCCATAATAGCGGGTTTCATCAGGTTCGCCTAAAGCTTCCTCCATCATGGAGTAATCGATAGATTTAACATCATCACTATATGAACGTACATCAAAAACGGCTCCCTCTTGAATGTAGCCAATCGTTACATTACGGTCCTCATAAGCTGCATAATATCCATACCCAGCTTGATCCACTTGATCAGGGTCACCCCATTCTTCTTTTATATCTAAGAAGCTAGTTGTCTCTGTCTGAAATGGAGCTTCGAGAATCTTTCCCTGTTCTGCTGCTTGAACTATAGATGAGATGAGGTCAGACTCATCAATTTCAGGAGACTTTGTCTCCTCTTCTTTTTCATTTTCCTTAGGAGTGGCATCTTGATCCACTGGTTGTTGACAGGCTGTTAATAACGTTATGAATACGATTACAATTAAGACGACAAATTTATGTCTGTACAAAACCCTCTCCCCTTCCTTCTTCCATTCTACCATTAGTTTTATCTTTCAGGTATGATAGAAGAAAAATAGAAAGAAGGAATACATATGCCGCACTTTGCTGCTTTTTTACACATGGAAAAACCAGAGTTAAATCAGACATATCGCCCAGATCATTTGGAATATCTAGAGAATCTAAAAGAACAAGGAAAAGTCTTTTTAAAGGGACCATTTACAGATGGTTCAGGGGGATTAGTTATATACGAAGCTGACTCTTTTGAGGAAGCCAAAGAATTAGCCGAAAATGATCCCTACGTAAAATTGGGAGTTCGAAGACTCGATTTACGTGAGTGGAAAATCTAACCTCCATTATTGTCATAGATTGGTAGAATGATTCTACTCTAAATGTTAATATATGTAATAAGAGTTAATAAACCTGAGGGTGTCTAAAAAGTCGGAGTAACATACTCTTTAATGCCCCTTTGATTGCTAAAGAGTACTTCTAAGAAAATGAAAATTTAATTTTACCGCTGAGCAGCCCGCCTACACGTAGACTCATTTCCACTCCCTCATAAAAAATAGGTGTATTCGAAGTTTAGTTGGAGTGGAAAGTGGGACCAGTGACCAGAGTGAGACCCCGCAGCGAAGCGAGGAGGCTCACCCCACAAAAAGCGAAGTGTAGGCGGGCTGCGGGCTATTTTTAGACTTATTAGACAGCCTCTTTTATATGAGGTGAGAGTACCCTTGAGTTTTTATGGGCAAAAAATCATTCCAGCGATTCGTTCGATGAAGGATTTCGAGAAAATGCTAGATACTCCTTTTACATACGGAGTCTTTTTAGACTTACATGTTGGGATGCTAAAGAATGTCTTTAAGTATGCCAACCAATATGAGAAAAAGATGTTTCTACATGTTGATTTAATCCAAGGCTTAAAGAATGATGAGGCTGCTGCGGAGTATTTGTGCCAGGAAATTAAGCCTTATGGGTTAATCTCTACAAAGGCGAACGTCATTATGAAGGCACGTCAAAAAGGGATTTATGCAACGCAGAGAGCATTTATTATCGACTCTAGTGCCCTAGAAAGAAGTATTACTCTTGTAAAAAAAACAAACCCACATTACATTGAAGTCCTCCCAGGGGTTGTCCCCAAAATCATCAAGGAATTACACGTGCGTACCGGAAAGCCGATTTTTGCTGGAGGCTTAATTGATACACCAGATGAGGTAGAACAAGCGATCCAATCAGGAGCAACTGCGATTACAACTTCTAACAGGAAGTTATGGGAAGAGTATTCCAATCTTAATATTTCAGAATAGTTAAAAAATAATTTGACATCTTCCTCTTTATCAGTGTAAGCTAATAAATAAGTTAATATTAGTGATGGAGATTAGGAGCTCACATATTTGCTTTTTTCTAAAAGGCATATTTGTGGGCTTTTTCTATCTTTACAACCATTTTAAAAAGAATTTACATAAGAAATTAGTATTAAAGAACTCTTTACGTTTATATGATTGTTTTATACTGGAATTATAGGTAAAATTTGAGATAAATAGAGAGAAAGGGTGGGGTTTTTGAAAAAAGTCGAGCTTGTAGATGTTTCGAAATCTTACGATAAAAAAACCAACGTCATTTCGAACATTAACGTAACCATTGAACCCGGAGAGTTCTTTGTATTAGTAGGACCTTCTGGGTGTGGAAAAAGCACAATGCTCCGTATGATTGCCGGACTCGAAGACATTACAGGAGGAATATTAAGAATTGGAGATAAAGAAGCCAACCTTCTTCCTCCAAGTAAAAGAGACATTTCGATGGTATTTCAAAATTATGCCTTGTATCCTCACCTGAGTGTAGAGGATAATATAGTCTTTGGCCTTGATGTAAAAAAGGTTCCAAAACCAGAGAGAAAAAAGAGGTGTCAGGATGTTGCAGAAATGCTTGGACTGACTGATTATCTTCAGCGAAAACCGAGAGCCCTATCTGGCGGGCAACGCCAACGTGTAGCATTAGCCCGAGCCATTGTTAACCAAGCGCCAATTTGCCTAATGGATGAACCTTTATCAAATCTGGATGCCAAGCTACGAGCACATATGAGGTCAGAGATTCGACAGATTCAAAGAAAACTTGGTATGACTATGATTTATGTAACTCATGATCAAATTGAAGCTATGACAATGGGTGACCGAATTATGATCCTACATGATGGTGAAATTCAACAAATTGGCGCTCCTATAGATATTTATAACAAACCTGCTAATCCATTTGTTGCTACATTTATTGGTTCACCTTCTATGAATATAGCAAACGCAGTAGTCCAAGACCAAAAAACTATAGCCATTGCGGATGAAATCTCTATTCCTATTCCAAAGGATGAACAATCAATATTATCATCTAGCAATCAACTTCTCGTTGGAATAAGACCAGAATACATAAAAATAGCTCCGAAGGATTCAAAAGATATAAATAGGGTTTTAGTCGAGGTTTTGAATGTGGAAGTGTTAGGAAATGAAACCGTTTTCTCATTCAAGCTTGGCGACAGTGAATGGTGGGCTAAATGGACAGGACAATGGAGCATGACCATTGGAGACACCATCCCAATCTTATTAGACTATCATTCTATCTGTTTATTTGATGCAGAAACTGAAAAGCTATTAAAAGCACCCTCCAATATTGAACAACATGTACTCAATCAAGAGGTGGTGCTATGAAGCTCGAAACAAACAAGTCTACAACAACAGCCAGATTTTCTTCAAACCTGAGCGTATGGAGACGGTCTCTCAACGTAAGAACAGCACTTCTATATCTTCTACCCTCTATTGTTTTATTTACAGTTTTTATTTTCTATCCCATGTTTAAAACCATATATTTGAGCTTTTTCTTAACAGATCAGCAAGGAAACCCAGCCCTTTTTGTTGGCTTAGAGAACTATGCTTATTTACTTGAATCAGAGAGCTTTAAGAAAAGTATAAAAGCAACCTTCCTATTTGTACTTTATACAGTTCCAACTGGCGTAATTCTTGCTCTCGCACTAGCACTTCTTGCTAATGAAAAATTAAGAGGAATTGGCTTCTTTAGGACCATTTTCTCGTCTACCATGGGAATTTCAGTAGCCGCATCGTCTGTTGTCTGGTTATTCCTATTTCACCCAAGTATCGGGATGTTTAACAGAGTTCTAAGCCTTTTCCAGATGGAGCAGGTTCAATGGTTGCTAGACCCTTCTTGGGCTCTTATCTCTATATCCATTACGACTATTTGGATGAATACAGGTTTTTCTTTTCTTATCTTGCTTGGTGGATTACAAAATATTGATGAACATTTATATGAAAGTGCCAAAATTGATGGTGCAAGCTATTGGTATCAACTTCGAAGAATTACAATTCCCATGCTTTCACCGACCTTGTTTTTCATCATTACCATCTCGTTAATCAATGCCTTTCAAACATTTGGTCAAGTGGATATCTTAACAAAAGGTGGCCCTTCAGAGTCAACCAATGTCATTGTTTACTCGATCTATAGAGAGGCATTCATTAACTATCAGTTTGGTACCGCGAGTGCACAGGCCGTCTTCCTTTTCTTATGTATCTTAATTGTCACGATCTTGCAATTTAAGTTCGGTGAAAGGAAGGTGCACTATCAATGAGAATCTTCAACAAAGTTATTTTGTATATACTGTTGGTGTTAGGTGCTTTTCTTTTGTTCTTCCCGATTCTTTATGCCTTCATGATTAGCTTCATGACTGGTAGTGAGATTATGACGGGAAAGTTTTTACCTAGCCAATTTAACCTTGATAATTACATAAAAGTATTCGACCGGCTACCTTTAATGAATTACTTAATTAATAGTTTCGTTGTTTCCACGACTGTCATGATTGGTCAGCTCATTGTTTGCAGTATGGCTGCCTATGCTTTTGTCTTTATCCCTTTTAAAGGGAGAGATTTTATCTTTTTTCTGTTTATCTCAACGATGATGATTCCTTGGGAAGCAACGATGATTCCCAACTTTCTAACGGTCCAAAGTCTTGGCTGGACCAATACGTATGCTGGATTAACCGTTCCTTTCTTTGCTCTTGCTTTTGGTACCTTTTTATTAAGACAGCATTTCAAAACAATACCAAAAGAATTGCATGAAGCATCCCAAATTGCAGGGCTTAACCGATTCCAGTTTTTCGTTAGGGTGATTCTACCTGTTTCTAAAACCAGTTTAGTAACTCTTGGAGCTTATGGTTTTTTAACAACCTGGAATATGTACCTATGGCCACTTTTAGTTACGAATAATGATACCCGCAGAACGGTTCAAATCGGGTTAAAACAACTGCAGTCTCAAGAAGTCTCAACTGAATGGGGGGTGGTTATGGCTGGGGTAATCGTAGTGATTATTCCGACGCTCATTCTTCTATTCTTAGGACAGAAACAACTTCAAAAGGGGCTTACACAAGGAGCATTAAAATAAGAAAGCTAAACAAAAGGAGTGTAAAAAATGAAAAAAACATTCAAATCGTTTTTTCTAGTATTACTTACCTTCAGTTTAATTGCATTAACCGCTTGCTCTAACGAGTCATCTGGTGATAATGATTCAGGTAAAACTCAAGTTACATTCTGGCATGCAATGAGTGGAGTTGGGCAAGAAGCGATCGATGAAGTCGTAAGTGATTTTAACAACTCTCAAGATAAGTATGAAGTTATTGCAGAATTCCAAGGAAGCTACGAAGAATCATTAACGAAATTCCGTAGTGTGGGCGGGACTAAAGATGCTCCAGGAATTATCCAAGTATTTGAGGTTGGAACTAAATACATGATTGACAGTGGATTTATCGAGCCTGTCCAATCCTTTATCGATAAGGATAATTACGATCTATCTCAGTTAGAAAAAAATATTACAAATTACTATACGGTTGATGGTGAGTTATACTCAATGCCATTTAACTCTTCTACACCTGTTTTAATTTACAATAAGGATGCATTCAAAGAGGCTGGGTTAGACCCTGAAAACCCTCCACAAACATTTGACGAAATTCAAGAAGCTGCACGAGCTCTGACAAAGAAAAATGGTGACTCTACGGATCAGTACGGATTCTCCATGTTAACGTATGGATGGTTTTTTGAGGAATTACTTGCTACCCAGGGTGGACACTTTGTAAACAATGACAATGGGCGATCTGATACAGCGACTGAAGCTGTATTTAACGGTGAAGAAGGTCTCCGTGTATTTGAATGGTTAGATGAAATGAACAAAGAAGGTACATTCGGAAACTTCGGATCAAATTGGGATGATATCCGCGCTGCTTTCCAATCTGGAAAAGTAGCCATGTACATGGACTCTTCTGCTGGTACAACAGGTGTTATTAAAAACTCTCAGTTTGAAGTGGGCGTAGGATTCATTCCATATGCGGATGAAGTAGAACGTCAAGGGGTTATCATCGGTGGTGCTTCACTGTGGATGTCTAAAGGAATTGACGAGAAGAAACAAGAAGCAGCATGGGAATTTATGAAGTACTTAACTAGCCCAGAGGCGCAAGCAAAATGGCATGTTAAAACAGGGTATTTTGCTATTAACCCTGCTGCATATGATCAAGACATTGTAGCGGAAAACTATGAGACCTACCCACAGTTAAAAGTAACGGTTGAACAGCTTCAAGCAACAAAGCCATCTGTTGCAACACAAGGAGCCCTTATTTCAGTCTTCCCTGAGGCCCGTCAGCAGGTTGTGACAGCCCTAGAAAACTTATACCAAGGTATGGATCCTCAAGAAGCCCTAGACCAAGCTGTTGAGGGAACAAATCGAGCCATTGAAATTGCGAATAAAACAAACTAGACTTCTACACTTCCATAGCTAGTCAAGGCGAATAGCACCATTCTCACCTTCTGGGGGTGGTGCTATATAATGAAAAACATATCAAATTGGAGTGTTATGTATGGAAGAAACCTTAATTTACGCTCATCGTGGCAGTAAAGGAACTCATCCTGAAAATACCCTTATTGCTTTCGAGCATGCTATTCACTTAGGAGTCGATGGAATTGAGCTAGATGTTCATCTTTCCAAAGACGGTCACCTTATTGTTATCCATGATGAAACAGTAGACAGAACCACTAATGGGACTGGATATATTCGGGATTTAACATTAACAGAAATAAAGCGTCTTGATGCAGGAAGTTGGTTTTCTACTGAATATGAGGGCGAACAAGTACCAACACTATCTGAAGTTCTAGAACTAATGAAAAACACAACATTGTATTTAAATATAGAAATTAAGGCTGACATTATTCCATACGAAAATATAGAAGAAAAAATACTCCAGGCCATAAGAGATTCGGATTTTGACGAGAAGCGTATTATTATCTCATCCTTTAATCATTATTCAGTGGCTAAGTTTAAAAAACTGGCTCCGAATATTGAAACTGCTATCCTTTTTATGGAGATTTTATTAGATCCATGGGAATATGCAAAAACAGTTGGCGCCACATCTCTTCATGTTTATGAGCCCGTTGCTTTTACAGAAACGGCACATGAAGCGCTGAAAAACAACTTCCCTGTCCGTACGTTTACGGTAAATAATAAAAACCATATGAGAGCTTTGATGGAACAAAACATCTCTGCTATTATGACTGATTACCCGAAAGAAGCTTTAACCATTCGCTCAGAATTAAAGAAGAAAGAAACAGGCACTTAAGTTATAGATGATGAATATTATAGTTATAAGTTAATAAACGGTCATAGACACGGAGAGACCCAGACGACATTATGGAAGGTTATTTAGATTGCCATTCACAATGTTCGTTTGGGTTTCTTTTTTCGTAATTTAAAGGAGAGGACCACGATGTTTTCTAGTTTAAAGAGGAATCAATATATTGAGAAACTTAAAAACAACACATATGACCTTGTTGTCATTGGAGGAGGTATAACTGGAGCAGGTATCGCACTTGATGCCGCAACACGAGGGTTGAAGGTTGCCCTGATCGAAATGCAAGATTTTGCCGCTGGAACTTCTAGCCGCTCCACGAAGCTTGTTCACGGAGGATTACGATATTTAAAACAGCTTGAAGTCAAAATGGTGGCAGAAGTAGGGAAGGAAAGAGCCATCGTGTATGAAAATGGCCCTCATGTTACAACTCCGGAAAGAATGCTACTTCCTATCCATCAAGGTGGAACATTTGGAAAATGGACGACATCTTTAGGGCTTCTCGTATACGATTACTTAGCAAATGTAAAACAGGCTGAGAGAAGAAAGATGCTTGATCGTGAGGAAACACTTCGTAAGGAACCGCTAATAAAGGAAGACGGATTAAAAGGCGGTGGGTATTATGTTGAATACCGAACAGATGATGCAAGGTTAACAATTGAAGTCTTAAAAGCCGCAGTCAGCTATGGTGCACATGCATTAAATTATATGAAAGCTGAAGGTTTTCTTTATGAAAACAATAAAGTTACAGGGGTTCAAGCTACTGATATTATTTCCGGTGATAGGTTTGAGATACGAAGTAGGATTACGGTCAATGCAGCTGGACCATGGGTTGATCAAGTTCGAAGCCTTGATACATCCCTTCGTAAAAAGCAACTCCGGTTAACCAAAGGGGTTCACATTGTTATAGATCAAACCAACTTTCCTTTAAAACAGGCTATTTATTTTGATACACCGGATGGGAGGATGATTTTTGCCATTCCACGGGATGGAAAAACATATGTAGGGACCACAGACACGTTCTACAAGGAAGACCCTAAAAGCCCTAGAATCACTAAAGAAGATAAAGCTTACCTGCTGAATGCCATTAAATTTATGTTTCCTAAGATTTCAGTCACTGAATATCATATAGAATCAAGTTGGGCAGGAGTCAGACCCCTAATTTTTGAGGATGGGAAGGACCCCTCTGACATTTCAAGAAAAGACGAAATTTGGGAAGGTGAAAGTGGCTTAATCACGATTGCGGGTGGAAAGCTTACTGGCTATCGAAAAATGGCTGAGACTGTGGTCGATCTCGTTGTTTCCCGTTTAAAAGCCACGGGAGTCACGGCTGCCTCTTGTCAAACCAAAAACACCCCCATATCAGGTGGTAAGTTCGGCTCACCACAGAAGTTTTTATCCTATGTGGAGGAGAAAGCAAAAACAGCTTCTACGTTTGGGCTAACTGAACAGGAAGGCTATGAACTTGCTCGAAAATATGGTACGAATGTACCCATAGTCCTTAGGTATGCTAGAGACTATGAGGATCATAAGCTAGTTGGCCTCTCTCCCCTGGTCTATGCCCAACTCATGTATGCAATCGAGTACGAGATGACAATGTCACCTACAGATTTCTTTATTCGAAGAACTGGAGCGCTATATTTTAATATTGAATGGGTACGTAAATGGAAGGAGCCTGTTATCCTGCATATGAAAAAGGTGTTCGGATGGAGTGAAGCAAAAACATATCATTATACGCTTGAGCTAGAAAGGGAATTAGCTGCGGTAGAATAATTACGAAAGCCGATAGCAAAAGTAAAAGGTCAAGGGTTTGTCCCTTGACCTTTAGCATTCTTATTGAAATACCATATCAAATGTTGGTACAGAAAGTTCAACTTCATTAAATACTTTGTTAATTGTGTCGATATATTCTTGCTTTAAAGCATCTGCTTCTGTTAGGTCTTCACTTCCAGCTTCGAGAAGTTCAGCTTTTTTTGCATAGAATTGGCTAAGTTTTTCAGCAGAAGCTTCTAGATCTGCTTGGTAATCAGCTAGTTCAGCTGGGATTTCGATAGCAGCAATCTCGCTAGCTGCAGTTTCTGCAGCTGTAGCTGGTTTCACTTCAGCAGCTTCAACATCTTCTGGAGTGGCATATCCTGCAAAAGTAGATTCCGCGCTACGGATTACTTTAATTACAGAACCTTGGTACTCAAGAAGAGCTGTTTTCACTTCTTTAGAAACTCCTTCTTCTTGTGCAGTTTCTTGGTTTTCTGTATTTGAATCAGCGTTAGAACCTTCACTTGATTCTGAACCACAAGCAGCTAATACAAATAGCAACATGGATACTGATAGTAAAGATAATAATTTTTTCATTATCTTTGTCCCCCTTAAACTTTTTCTTTTATAAAAATATAATCCTGACATTTGCTAATTGTATCACTTCTAACAATTTTTTCAATACTTTTAATTCGAAAAACGAAGTATATTAAAATATCTTTTTGTTGGGAATTTAATAAGTTTTTTAAATATTTGTATTAGTATTATTGTTTTATTAGAATAACTATTTTTGTGAATTTTCACACTAGTATTACAAGTTAGACCCTAGTAGTTTACGAATACTCTATTTACATAATCAGGATATATTTATTTATTTTATGTGAAGAAAAAGTTATACTATAAGTATAGACTTGAGGTGATAGTTATGAAGGAATCCTCAATGTGCCCAAAACTCGAAAAAGCGATGGCACTTATAAGTAAACGTTGGACAGCTATGATTATATATCAGCTTTTGAACGGCTCCCAGCGGTTCTGTGAAATTGAAAGTTCATTCCCTATTAGTGGAAGACTTTTATCAGAACGACTTAAGGAGCTAGAAAATGAAGGAATTGTAACAAGGGAAGTATTCCCTGAGGTTCCTGTTCGCGTTGAATATTCTTTAACCGCCAAAGGACTGGCATTAGCTCCCTTCATTAAAGAGTTGGAAAAGTGGTCCGAATCTTATATAACCCTATAATTTTAAAACCCACCTTTTTTGAGGTGGGTTTGTTTTTTTAATAAAGAAAAGGCACCTAACAGGGTGCCTTCTACTGATGATTAAAGTTTTATTCTGCTTTAGAAGCTTCGATATGAAGTGCAATTTTGATTTGATCTCCTACTAAAACTCCACCTGTTTCTAGGGCAGCGTTCCACGTTAAGCCATAATCACTACGTTTGATTTTACCTTCTGCTGTAAAACCAACAACTTCAACTCCCCAAGGATTTGTTCCTTGACCATCAAATGTTACAGTGAATGTTTCTGATTTTGTTACGCCATGAAGATTCAGGTCTCCCGTAACGTCATATTCACCTTCATCTTTCTTAACAATATTTGTTGCTTTGAAGGTCAGCTTTGGAGTGTTTTCTACATCAAAGAAATCTGCTGAACGCAAGTGATTGTCACGGTCTTCATTACGTGTATCAACACTTGCAAGGTCGATATTAAATTCAATATTTGCTGTTGTTAAATCTGTAGGATCTGCTTCAATGTTTGCCTCATAGCTATTAAAAGCGCCCTTTACTGTTGCAAACATCATATGCTTAACAGAAAATTCAACACTACTGTGTGATGCATCTACAGCCCATTTTACTTTTGTCATAATTATGTTCTCCCCTTACTTACTTTTAGTAATTATCTCTATAAACATTATAATACTTACTTTTAGTAAGTATGTCAATTCAAATAAACGAAATCTTTTTCCTACTGAATATTCATGTGAATAAAACACAATCTAACTACAAAACAGATATTACTAAAGGTGTGTTTAAACACAATGGCTCAGACCATTTTGATATCTTTATCCATCATTCTGATTTTGTTTTTTGTAATTGTTCCTAAACATTTGCATGTTTTTGAATGGCTGATTGTGATTTTAACCATTGAGTTTATCTTTACAAGCTATACTTCTATCCTCCATATGAACGTTAAAGTCTGGGAGATTTCTCCCTCTACTTTCGATTTTTTAGCTTTTAGAGTATTTGAAACTGTGACAGTACCTGTTCTTTACCTTATTGTAATGAACTGGGTTTCTTTTCTTTCTAATTGGATGAAAAGAACGGGGATCATGCTTATGGGGGCTGTCTTACTCGTACTGTTAGAGTGGACCCTTGTCAAATCCAATGTTATTACATATGTGAATTGGAGTATGTGGGTTTCATTTTTATTTTTCTCACTTTATTTTCCAATATTGGTTTTGATAATGAAGGGGTATCATCATATTTTGCAAAGAGAGGGGATTGTTAAGAGGTGATTCTCCCGGAGAAATTTGATCAAAATGAATGGTTTATAATACTATCCTTCCTATTTGTCCTCTGTTTGCTATATTTTCTTCCCAACCGTTTCCCATTAAGTCTTCGGATAATGGTATTTGTATTTGCTTCTTCTGTTGGAAGGCTGACTGACCGTTATTTAGCAGGTCCCAATTTTGACCTATATGACATTATGGACACGGGTAGATACGACCTTTTTGACTCTTTAACCTATTTTTTATATGCACTATTTGCACTTCTGTTTGTATATGGTTTTGAAAAACTGAATATTAAAGGGTTTTATACAATTCTTTACCTTGTCTTATGCACCACTGCTGGAACCACATTTGAATGGCTTTCCGTTCAATACAATGTGTTCACCTTCCATGGATGGAAATCTCAGTACTCCTTTATTTTTTATTTAATCATTCAGTCATTTACATTACTTTTTTATACGTATGTTCGAGAGGTTTACATGAAAATAACAGACAAAAATGTTTTAAGTTAACCATCGCATTTTTTTCCAAGTAAAAAAATTTAATTATGGCTAAGAATATTAAAGCCATCCGATTTTTATTAGGAGGAATCTTATGTCTGACAAATGCTTTTACTGTTCAAAAGAAAATGCTGAAAATGAGTTTCACTATGTAACCTTCCAATCCTCAACGATTGAAAGAGAGGAAAAGCTCTGTGATGATTGTTATGAGGATTGGCTTCATGGAATTAAAGAATAAGAAGGATAAAAAGCCGGTTGTGTATATATCACTCCGGCTTATTAGGTCATAGTGGACTCAATAAGAAATTGATTTATTTGTTGATCAAGTTGTTTTATCAAACGTATTTCCTTTTGGCGGTCGATGTTTCGATAATGATGTCCGTCACCAGGTTGTTTATCCTTTTCATCCGCCAAATGTACAACCATTTGCAATGGAGTCAACTTATACTCTCCTTCAGGCAATGCCGATTCAGTATGAAATAAAACAGCGAGTGATATTTCCTTGGCCACTTTCCTATCTTCACCTAAGCGTACTAGTAACTTGTGAGCCCTTTCTGCCCCCTTGATTGGGTGTATATCATGGTTACGGTACTGTTCATAGTCCCATTCTCCATCTTGATACCACTCATAATGTCCAATATCGTGTAGGAGTCCCGCCTTTGCAGCCCAGTCAGGATTTACTCCGTAATTTTCTGCTAAACGAAAAGCATGATAAGCCACTGAAATGGCATGGGCCATCCCTGACCTTCTAACATACTTCTGTGTGATTGCATGTTCGTATATCTCTATAAGTGTGACCCTCCCTACCAATATCGATTCCTCCTTTGTGGTTAAAATTATCGATATATTATCATTCTTCTTCTTTGTAATCAATGTAAAATAATGGCTGATACATCTTAAGTCTTAGTTAAAATTAAGTCTTATGCTCAATTTCGAATATTCAATATCCTGTTAATCTGGTATTATATTAGGAAATATGAAATTGTTTTTTAGGGGTAGAGACTATGATGGGGGAACGAAGGGTCTATTTATTATTAACGGATACCGGGACTTTACTTGGGAAGTTGATTAAGTCTTATACCGGAAAACCGTTTAATCATGTTTCACTTTCCATGGATGAAGAACTAACTGAGGTCTTTAGTTTTGGGAGAAAAAGACCACATAACCCTTTTATCGGAGGGTTTGTGAAGGAGAACCTTCAGACACGTATCTTTAAAGGGGCTAAATGTGCGATTTACGAATGTTCTGTCACTGAACAGCAATATGATAACATTCGAGACATCATACAAGAAATTGAAAAAAGAAAACATGAACTACGTTATAACTTTCTAGGGTTGTTTGGAGTCATGTTTAATCGAAGGTACGACAGGGAGGATGCTTTCTTTTGTTCTCAGTTTGTCGCAACAGTATTAAAGCAAGCTGAAGTCATAGATTTAGTAAAACCACTTAACTTAATTACACCTCATGACTTGCAGGAACTGTCTCAGTTTCACTTAATTTACCAGGGGAACCTAAACAATTATGAAAAGATAGAGATAAAGGGAGTTATCGCTTAATGTAATGAAAAAACCACGCTCTAAACGTGGTTTTCTTTATATTCAATACACTCTAAAACTCCCGCCTCTATGCACGTTGAGATCGACAACTTCTTTATACCACTAGGAAATTGAATATGAATGAAATCATTTTCTATACTCTTAATTTCTCCAATTCCAAACATGCGGTGCCTGATCTTTTCTCCATTTTTTAAAAGACTCTCTTCTTTTATTGCATTAGTACCATTAGAGTCCTTCAACACTGTATCTTTCTTTACCTTTTGCGATTCTTTCTGCTTAATTACATTGGGTGGGTTTATAATATCTCGTACATCACTTACAAACAATGATTCTTTACAGCGAACACCATTTTTTTCTTCATAGGTTAATAATTCTAACTCCCTCTTCGCTCTTGTCATACCGACATAAAAAAGGCGGGCTGCTTCTTCCATCTTATCTAAGTTTCCCTTTTCCTCCATTTTTATATCATCATGAGAGGGAATCATTCCATCTACTAAATCAACGAGATAAACTCTATTAAACTCTAAACCTTTAGAGCTATGGAATGTTGATAAGGTAACAGCACTTTGCTTCTTATTTATAGCTGCTGTCTTCATTACTTTCTCTAAATGTTGAAGTCGAGTTGCAAACTCTTCCATTGTATCTAGAGTAACTGCAATTTCCTCTAACGTATTTAAAATGCCCAATAAGTTTTCTTTTCTAAACCCTAAACGTTCACACATCTTCTCTAGCGCTTTCTCATAACCAAGCTTTGTCCTAATTATTTGGATAACCTCAAGTGGAGGAGCACCTCTCATCTCACGAAATAATTGTTTACATCTTTTGATTTGCTTTACTTGATATTCTTGCAGCTCCACTTTCTCCAATAAATTATCAAAAACTGACTTTTGATTCTGCACGTTTGTTAGCTCCGTCATTTGTTGTTTTGTAATGTATGCGTTGAACTTTGTGTATATCTTCTCCAGAATATCTACTCTCTTATCTGTAAAGGTCATCCTCATAAAATTGAGAATATCCTTCACTACCCAATGTGAGAAGAAGCGATGGTCGGTATCCTTAATATAGAACGGAATTTTCGACAGGTCCATTTCATTTACAAGTTGTATAGACGAAGAATTATTGCGGTACAAAATCGCCACTTCACCTAGGTTATCCTCTTCTAAGATTTGTTGAACAATATATTTGACTTGTATCTTGTCGCTAGAAAACCTTCTAATTTTTACCTGTTGAAATGGGGGGTTCGTAGTAAACATTTCTTTTTCATACCGCTTCTTATTTCTTTTAATGAATTGGTTAGCTACTTCTACAATCTCTTTAGAAGATCGAAAATTTTGTTCCATTAACAAAATTTTCGCCTGGGGATAGACCTTTTTAAAATCTAATAAGTATTGTGGTTCGGCTGCCCTCCACGTATAAATAGATTGATCATCATCAGCAACAACACATATATTTTGATGTTCTTTGACTAGCTTCTCTACAATAAGATGCTGGACTAGAGATGTATCCTGACTTTCATCTGTTAGGACGTACTTAAATTTTCTTTGATAACGGGAAAGAAGTTCAGGATCTTCATTTAGAGCTTTAAGGGCTACTGTGAGCATATCATCATAATCTAATAACAAATGGTTGCTGGCACTGTTTTTAAACTCTTCATACCGGCTCACAATTTCGGTTACATTCGGAATGGAACATTCGATAGAAGACCATTGCTCCTTAGCTACCAGCTTGTTCTTTAAAAAACTTATAAAAGATGTCAATTCCTCTAATTGATCTTCCGTAATATTTTCACTATGACGCTCATAATAAAGTTGCTTTAGAATCAGTTTTTTGTTTAGAGGAACGATAGCTGTGCCTATTTCTACCTTATTTTGAAGACTGTCTTCCCCTTCTATTAAAAGGTAGCTTGTACTCGACCTTTTTAAATACTCCCTTACAATTTTAAAGGCTAAGCTGTGTATCGTTGAAAAGCTTACTGTTTCCGAAGGATAGGTTGGAAAGAATTGCGAGAACCGCTCTTTCATGTCCCTAGCTGATTCGCGACTAAATGTAATGGCTAGTATGCTAGAAGGCTTAACTTGTTTGACCTCTATTAAATAACCAATTCTCATAATAATAGTTGTTGTTTTTCCAGAACCTGGAGACGCCAAAAGAAGAAGCGGTCCTTTCGTTTGAAGGACTGCTTCTTTCTGTACTTTATTTAATGAAACACCTATGTCTGATTTCTTTTTTTCAAAAAAAGCTTCCTTGCCATTCATTTCTATACCCCTTAATCTATTTAACTATGTTTTTCTGTACTAATTTCTATTATAACCCTAATATCTCTGACGGAAATGTGAAGACACTTTTTAACAAATAAGCAATAAGGTGTATCATTACCACCTTATTGCTTATTTGTTCTTCTTCACCAGTGTCCGGCGATCTATTGCTAATGGAGGTTGCTCCATCCATCCATACTTTATTAATAAATTTGCTCCATCTTCAGCATATAGCCCCATCTCTGCTATTAGCATTGCATATTGCACGGCCAAGTCTCTTCTTTGGGATACCGCTAACCCCGCTCCATAAAAACCGAGTGAGGCAGAGACAAGAGATACAATGTGATATAACATGAACTTTTCCGAGAAAGGGGCCAATGTTGAATCAGAAACTTCAGACTCCCATCTTTGTGGTGCTGGTAAGTTCTCATCTAATAAATAGGAATCGAAAACTCCAACATGTTTTTTACATAGCTCTGCTCCACGAATAAAATACTTTTGCACGTCTTTTGTCTTCGTAACTTGCGCAAAGGCTAATTCCAACACTATTTTAATTATGGTCTTCTTCGTATTAAAAAATAAACCTGTAATTTCTACAGCATTGAGCGGTCTTTTCTTTCCAATCCAGCCATTTAAATAATTTTGTTGGTTCACAAAGTCTATTTCTTTATTTCCATAAATGACTGGTGGTTTACTTAGAATCCCTCTTTTAAGCATAATGTCAGAAATTTGATTAAATAACTCCATCGATTCTTTATTACACTGAGTAAAATACCCTCTTTGATCTTCTCTCACTGAATTCCCAAGTGCTCCTGCATAACCTGTCATACCATGTAATGTCATAACATACATATACACCATTATAAGGTCATCTGAAAGAAGTGGTGGCGCCCCTAGATTCACATCTTCCTCTGTAAATCCAATTGGAGTTGGGAATTGGTCTTTTTGAAAAAAAGCCTTAATCTTTTCTAAATGTGATTTTGATAGGTCAGAAGCGAACTCTAAAATACGACGATATTCCTGGTCCTTCATATACTCCAAGATATGGGAAAGGAAGCAAGCTGCCATGCTATCGTTCATATATTGTGTCCACAGATTTGCTATTTCTGAGGCGCAGAGTGGTTGACTTGTATTCTCTTCCATGTGTTCACCTCGAGAGTCCGAATTGATTGAATATATACAGTTTGTGGAATAAGCCACATCCTTATGTATTAAATTCATAACATTACACTCCGTAGAGGAATTTTCCCACTTTATGATTCCCCATCTCACTTACCTTTCCAAAAAGAAAACCCCTACTTTACGTAGGAGTATTTTCTTTCAATTCCTTATCATAATCTGGCGAGATTGCCTTTTTTATAAATAAAGCGATGCAAAATGCAACAATACACAAACCTAAAGCAAACCAATAGGCATGATGAACACCAATTGTCATCGCATCATTTTTCACCTGTTCGGTTATAGGGTTTGCATGCTTTTCCAAATAGCTATTACTCCCTTGTGTCATAATACTGACAAACACCGAAACCCCTAAAGCACCCGCAATCGGTTGCAAGGTATTGGAGATTGCTGTCCCATGAGGATACAAATTTTTAGGTAATTCATTTAAAGCATTCGTATGGGCAGGCATCATAATGGCTGAAATGGCCAACATGAGGACGATGTAAACCAGTATAAACGACCACAAAGGATAAGCTGGATTGATATTACTAAAGAAAATCATAACACCCACTAAGACAATCGTTCCAGGTATCATTAGTTTCCTAGGGCCAAATTTATCGAACAACGTACCCATTACAGGAGACATTAAGCCGTTTAATAAAGCCCCTGGTAAAAGCAATAATCCAGCAACCTTTGCTGAATACCCAAGGGGACCTTGCAAATACATAGGCATAACGATTTCTGAAGCAAACATCGCCATAATGACAATAACAAAAAGACTTACGCCACGAGCAAAATTCTTATATTTAAAAACTCTTACATCTAATAAAGGTTCTTTTAGTTTTAATTGCCTGATCACAAATAAAAAAAGGCTTAATAAGCTGATTGTGATAATTGTAATAATTTTTGTTGATGAGAAACCTTGTGAATGTTCACCCGCACTACTGAAGCCATACACAATACCTGCGATCCCTATTGATGAAAGGATTATAGATAATATATCTACTTTGGGACGTGTTACTTCACCAACATTCTGAAGGTATTTAAAGGCGAACAGAATAGAAAATAGTGCAAATGGTATAACAAATATAAATAACCAACGCCAGCCAAATAAATCAACAATCACACCTGATAAGGTTGGACCAAGAGCTGGAGCAAACATAATCACAAGTCCAAAAGTACCCATAATCTTCCCTCGTACTTCTGGTGGATATAATAGTAGCAAAGCATTCATAATAACCGGAATTAACAATCCAGTTCCAACTGCCTGGGTCATGCGCCCCGCCAGTAGCATAGGAAAGCTTATTGCACACGCTGCGATGGTTGTTCCAATCAAAAAGACTGTCATTACCCCTATGAACATTTGTCTCGTTGTGAACCATTGAATGAGGAGAGCTGAAATAGGCATTAGCACACCCATAACAAGCATGAATCCTGTAGCCATCCATTGTACAGTCGGAGCGTCAATGTCAAATACATGCATTAACTCAGTTAAGGCAATGTTCAGTAAGGTTTCGTTTAATATGGCAAAGAAGGCACCAATCATAAATGTAATAAGTATAATTTTCGTGTTTACTTTTTGTTGCATGAAAATCCTCCAAATTCTATCGACTAGCGTACAGCCTACATTATCGTTCCATTTTTATTAGACTGGGATAATACATAATCCGTTACCATGATTGTGGAATTTATCTAGAAGAGTTCTCTATTAAGATTACACAAGAAAGAAAAAGTAGAGCCATACAAGCTCTACTCATCATATTCTCCAACATTATCGAAAACAAGTCTTCCTTTATAAAAGACAGCTTTTCTGGCTGCCCTTCTAGCTACTGCTTCAGCTGAACAGCTTGCTTCTACGAATACAACATCACAATCTTCGCCTAATCTTGGCCATACTCGATCACCATCTTTATTCAGTGGAGTAACCCCGTCTGTAATAAACCCTAGAGCTTGTGATAAGGACTGTTCATCTACATACCTATAAAGTTCTGCCAGACGTCCTGCTTTTTCTAAATTATCACCATTCCCAAACGGGGACCAGTGGTCTGTCAAGCTATCCGTACCTAGTCCTACCTTTACACCTTTATCGTGTAAGAAAGGGATTGGCATGATGAATCCTCCAATTGGGACTGTGGATGTGATATCAATATGAAGTTGAGCAAATCTTTCAGCTAATTCTACTACTGCGTTAGATTGCTTACCTGCAAACCCAAATGCATGGCTAACCGTTACACGACCTTGCATACCTGCTTCTTCAGTAAGATCAGCAAGCCTATTCATTGTCGCAATGCCAATCTGCCCTCTATCATGAATGTGAATATCAATTTTGGCAGCTGCCTCAATCGCTATATCGATGATTGTGTGTAAGGATTTTTCCATATCCTCATCAACGGTTGCAGGGTCTACTCCTCCCACATAAGTAGCCCCTAATTTCATTGCTTCCCTCATTTCACTTTCCACCCCTGAACGGAGTAAGCCATGCTGAGGGAATGCAACGACTTCATGAGATAATTTACCCGAGAAATTCTCTAATGCCATCATGGTTGCCTCTAAGTTCTTTAAGCCAATAACTGGATCTATATTGCAATGGGTTCTTACATGGGTAGAACCGTGACTTAATAGAAGCCCTAATATTTTCTCTGCTCTATCTTGTGCAGTTGGAAGCTGTTTAGGAAGTAATTCCCGCTCCTCTTCCATCCTGCCTAAGATACTTCTGACTGGCCTAACAGCTTTCCATGGCCCCCCATAATAGGTTTTATCAATATGAATGTGCATTTCCTTAAAAGATGGAAGCATCAGGAGATTCTTCATATCTACTTTTGGTAAGTCCGTATTCAGTGTCGTTGCTGGTATCATCTCGGCAAACTTCCCATTTTCTACGCGTATGTGGAACTTTTCGGTCTTTGTTGTCTGAACCAAATTACCTTCAAATTCATAACCCGTCTCTAAACTTACATTTGTTAGCCAAAACGATTGACTCATGTTATGCATCTCTCCAAACCCTTCTCATATTCTTGTATTGGTTGTTATCAAATGTTAATTCATAAATATCGGGGTTACTTAATGCTTTCCAATCACTAAACCCAATTTGCTTATTATAGTGTTTTAACATTAAGGAAATTAAATTCCCATGCGATACAATAATAGCCTGCTGTCCATCTCCTCCTAAAAGCTCATGTAAGCAGGAAATACCTCTAATCATAGCTTCCCGACTACTTTCTCCACCCTCAATTTTGTAATCCATATCTTCGAATGAATGGAATAGATGCTTCTCCCAATCATGTAAAGAAACAGGAGAAAGAACTCGCTCTGACAATCGGTTATCTATCTCTACTTTCACGGACTTCAATTCTGCAAACGCCCTTATACTGTCTACAGCCCGAATATACGGGCTAGATACTATTCTGTCTATCTCTTCATCTTTAAAAAACTCCAGTAGGTCATTCGCTTGTTCTCTACCCTTATCCGTTAGTGGAGCCTCTGGTTCCTGCCCTGTTGCCTGGCAATGTCTAATTAAAAACACCTTTCTCATCTTCATCCCCCTGACTACTTTGTGAATTCCATTTGCCAGCTGTAATAGTCGTTTTTGGAGTTTTTTTCGTAGCGTAGATAAGCATCAAACTTCTTTCCATTTTTACTTGTTAATCCCTTTACATGAGCTACCTTTTGATTCAAAAGAGCCCTTACCATCGTTTTTGTGGCCTTTTTCTTCATGCTAGCCAAATACTTATCATTCTTCCAAATAACAAACTTGCACCCATTTTTCCAATTGCTACAACCAAATCCCTTTTTTCCTTCTACAACAGAATGGCCGCAAGAAGGGCACTTTCCAAGTACTTCAAACTTATTAGACTTAGACTCTAGTTCATTTAGTATGACATCTGGTTTTCCCTTAATTGTTTCAACGGATTGATTCGTAAACTGAAAGACAACATCTAAAAACTCTTGTTTTCTCACTTTATTTCTTTCAATATCTGATAATGTTTTTTCTAAACGTCCCGTGAACTCTAAATCAAATAGCTCCTTAATCGGGAAGGTCTCAACTAATTTTCGGCCAAGCTCAGTGGTAACCAAGTTCTTTTTCTGGGCGGTAATGTATCCAACATCTTTAAGTTTCTTGATCGTATCCGCCCTGGTCGCCGGTGTTCCAATACTGAACCCCGCTAAAATGCTACCTAATAGCTCCTCTTGATCCTGATCCTCTTCTTTATAGCTTTTCCCACAGGTCTCCATCACACGGAGAAGTGTCATTTCAGTATGGGGTTTCGGAGGCTTTGTTACATGGGTAGAAACCTCCTGACCAACTACTTTTACGATTTCATTCTCTTGAACAAATGGGAGCAGCGTATCTTTTGATCGGATACTCTCAACCTTTTTCCAGCCTTCAACAAGCTGCACTTTTCCTTTTGTGTGAAATGTTCCTTTTATTTCAACATCTTTAATCTGGGTTTGGATTTTTGTCTCTTCAAATTCTGCAACCGGCATAAATTGCATGATAAAACGATTTTTAATAGCGGTGTATACAATTTCCTCATCATTTGTAAGACGCTTTGGTTTTAGATACGTCGGTGTAATCGCGCTATGGCTTTCTACCTTTGCGTTGTTAAAGACACGTTTCGATTTTATAAACTTAATTTCATTTTCATAGGGTAAACCCTCTGAAACGGTTTTTAAAACATTTGCTGTCTTCCCTACCAAACTCTCTTCTATTGCAACACTAGAGGTTCTAGGATACGTGATGAACTTCTTTTCATATAGACTTTGAGCAACTTTTAAAACCTTATCAGCTGTCCAACCCTTATATTTATTGGTGATATACCCTTGGAGGTTCGATAAATTAAACAAAAAGGGAGGAAAGTCCTTCTTTCGCTCTACTTGCTTGTCTATCACAGAAGCGTCCTTATGTTGAATCACTTGCAAAAGAGATTCTAAGTCTTCTCTCTTTTTAAATTTTTCTTCTCCATCCTCTACATACGTTCCATCATAATGTTTGCCCTCTACCGTTTCAAAAGTTGCTGATAGCTTAAAGTAATCCTCAGGTACAAAATTCTCAATTTCTTTATCTCGATCATAGATTATTTTTAAGGTAGGAAGTAAAACCCTACCTATATTTAACGCCTTCCCCTTTCCTTTTTGGTACTTTAAAGTAGCTACAGAGGTTAGATTTATACCAATCACCCAATCCGCCCATTGTCTACTCATTCCTGCATCCAATAAAGGTCGCAACTCATTGTTTGATTTCCTTTTTTCCAGTCCTGTAAGTACCGCTTCTGGTGTCCACTCATTTAGTAAAATTCGAAATATGGGTTTTGTCGGCTTAAATTTATAAATAATACTATCGCCAATTAACTGGCCTTCTCGGTCATAATCGCAGGCAGAGATAATCTCTGTCAGATCGTTTCGCCTCACTAGATATTGAATGGTCTTAAGCTGTTTATTAGCTCCTCCATCAGGTTTTTCCCTATTTTTCGGATCACTTTTCACCTTATATTGAAAAGAGGATGGGATAAACGGGAAGTTTTCCATTTTCCACTTAGCCATCGAACCATCATAGTCTTTAGCATCAAACAGTTGAAGCAAATGGCCAAACGCCCAAGTAATAACGTAGCCATTCCCCTCGAAGTAACCATCTTTTTTATCTTTTACTTTTAATGCATCCGCGATATTTTTAGCAACAGAGGGTTTCTCTGCAAGTATCAATTTCATTTGAAAAATCACCTAATTTTCTTTCTAAACTTTTCTTTAAGATTCACATTTGATAAGTATACCATCGAATGGAAGTGAGAATTGATAAGAATGACAAGGTTTTTTAGAGGTAAAAAGGAAGGGATATTAGGTATGGTTTTAGGGTGATGAGAAAGAGTTTATCACTACATTCGCCAATTGTTTCAAAACTCCTTCTTCAAGTTGGCGCAAATCACAAAATTTTAAAAAGGCCCGTCCAAAAGAACAGGCCCTCTCTTATGCATCTACTGTTTTAAACGATACTTTCAGTAAACGGATTAGAATCGTCATCATTATAATGACCGTAACCACCGGAATGAACCAACCTAACCCCTCACTATAAAGTGGTAAATAATTTTCATAAAAGCGGATTATGATCGCTAACCAGTTATAGTATTCAATCTCTAGTGACTGACATAAAGTCTTTATACCGTCCACCAAACTAATCATGAACGTAATAAAAATTGCCGCTACATATACAACCCTCGCGTGAAGAAAAATGGGTGAGGCGAAGGTTAAAATCATTAAAACAATCGCTAATGGATATAAGAACATCAGCATTGGAATGGAATAAGCAATTATGTTGGCTAGTCCAAAATTCGCAATAATAAAGGTTAAAAGCGTAAAAAACACGACCAACGTTCTATAACTAAACCTTGGAAATAAAGTATGAAAATATTCTGCATTTGACACGATTAAACCAATAGCTGTTGTTAAACAAGCTAGCCCAATGACAACTGCTAAAACATAAGAACCTAACGTACCAAAGTAGTGCGAAGCTGCACCACTTAAAACAGGTCCTCCCGTATTAAAAACACCTAATACACTAGTACTTGTCGCTCCTAAATAGGAAATACCGAAGTAAATGATTCCTAATAAGGTAATGGCAACCAAACCTGATTTTGCGGTAGCTGAAATCACTTCTTTTCTAGTAGTAATCCCCATTGAGCGAATGGTTTTAAGAACAATAATACCAAATACTAGAGATGCCAATGCGTCCATTGTATTGTAGCCCTCTAAAAAACCCTTCATAAATGCACCACTTTGGTATGCTTCTTGCGGAGCTTCTATTTGTCCCATCGGATTAAAGTAAGCAACAATCAAAAGGATTGACATCAGTATGACTAAAGCTGGCGCCAAAACTTTCCCTACATTTTGCACTAATTTACCTGGATTTAAGGAAAACAAAAGAGCAATTACAAAAAACATAATTGTAAATATAAATAGTCCTAGCTGCTGGGATTCCTCAGGTACAAATGGCGCGATTCCCACTTCAAAAGCAACTGTTCCCGTTCTAGGCGCTGCAAAAAAAGGCCCAATTGTTAAATAAAGAATAGATGTAAACAAAACTCCATACACTGGATGAATTCTACCAGAGAGCTCCTGTAAATTTCGGCTCCCCGAATATCCCATTGCTAAAATGCCTAAAAGCGGAAGTCCCACTCCAGTTATTAAAAAGCCTATCGCAGCAGGTATAAGGTTCGTACCTGCATGTTGTCCAAGCTGCGCCGGAAATATTAAGTTCCCTGCTCCAAAGAACAGAGCAAATAACATAACTCCAATTATTAAATAGGAGGTAGAGCGTGGTTTTGTATTCATATGAAGTAGCCCTCCTAAATCTATCTATTTCTCTTTATTGAATAAGTCAACAGTGACTATATTAACGCCCTTCTTATTAAAAAGCAACATATCTCCAAAAGATTTAGACAATTGCGAAATAGGAAAAACACATGATTACTAATCCCTCAAGGTATCCTGTATTTGTTATTTACAGAAAATAACAAATATAATCAGATACCGATAAAGCTTTTTTTCACTTTTTCTACCATGTATACCAGTCTCATAACAGGAAAATCTAAACATATCTATTGCAAATTAGGAGGTTCAACTATGTCTGTTTTCGTGTACCAAACATTCGAGCTCAAACAGGAATCATTAGTTGAGGGATTGAAAAATGCCAGAAAAATTCAAAGTTATCGAAATGAAAAATATGACCATAAAGCCGAATTACTAACTCCGGTATCTGGAAATGATTTTACATATGCGTATCTTTTCGAATTCGAAGGATTAGCGGAGATGGAGTTGCAAAACAAAAAAATGTTTGAAGATGAAGAATACAAAAAAATGATATCAGAATTATTCATGCAACAAATTGTGCAAGGAAGTATGAACACTCAAATATACCGGACCATTTCAGGATTAAAAGTAGATAGTGAAGCCGACTCAGACAAAGAAAAAAAGTAATAAAGAAACAGTAGTTGAAGGGAAAAGGAGGTGCTTTTTTGGATTTTTTCATTCCTGATGAAGGATCTTGTAAAAGTAAGGATTCAAGTGAGGGTGAGGGGAATTTGGCTTGGTGGCAGCTATCCTTAGTTGGAGTTGGCTGTACCATCGGAACAGGATATTTTTTAGGGTCAGCGATTGGGATTAAAATTACGGGGCCGTCTATTGTCTTTTCTTTTCTATTAGCGGCACTAGGAACCTATATAGTCTATAGTTTACTTGCTAAAATGACAGCAGAAGACCCTCAAGAAGGATCCTTTTGCTATTATGCCAATAAAGCATATGGCCGTTGGGCTGGTTTTAGTTGTGGTTGGAACTACTGGAGCTCAAACATTTTAATTATGGGAAGTCAATTAACGGCGCTTTCTATATTATCGAGGTTTTGGTTTCCACACTTTCCATTATGGCTCTTTGCAGCAGGGTATGCGATTCTTTCCATCATTGTCGTTTTAACAGGCACAAATGGTTTTGATCGAGTGGAAAACCTACTTGCTGTAATCAAAACAGCAGCTATCATTATGTTCATAATAATCGCAGCTGCTGCAGTGTTTGGCTGGATTGGTGGTGGAGACGTTGAACGGGCTGGGGTACCAACAACCATGAGTGATCTTTTTCCAGAAGGTTTCAAAGGATTTTGGTCTTCACTCATTTACGCCTACTATGCTTATGGTGGAATTGAAGTCATAGGTTTGATGGCTACCAATTTAAAGAAGAAAGAAGATGCACCTAAGGCAGGAATTATTATGCTGATTGTGTTAGTCATCATCTATATTCTTTCACTAGGTCTAGCTGTAACCATGGCGAACCATGGGGAGTTCACTGACAAAGAGAGTCCATTTGTAACAGCTTTAAAACCATATAATTTAGCCTTCTTCCCACATGTATTTAATGCGGCAATTATTATAGCTGGTTTCTCTACAATGACTGCTTCATTGTTTGGTGTTACCAAGCTACTCGTTACACTTGCTGATGATGGAGACGCACCTAAGGTCTTTTCCAAGAAAATTAAGAAGTGGAAGGACTTACCCTTTCCTTCATTATTATTGGCTACCATTGGACTTTTAGCTTCCATTATTACAGCACTTTTACTCCCAGGAAAAATATACGAGTATATCACAACAGCAGCAGGAATCCTTATTCTTATTAACTGGGCTTTCATTATCTTATCAGGAATGAAAGTTTTAGAAATGAAGGTGTGGGGCAAGTTTCTTAGTTTAATCGGAATCTTTCTAATATTAGCTGCTGTAAGCGGTACACTTATGGAAAAAAGTATTCGTTTCGGGTTTTTTGTCAGTATTTTATTTGTGGTCATTATCGGGATTGTGGCTATTATTATGCAGAAAAAAGTGTGGAAGAAAAAAGCTAGTGAAGCATAAGAAAAGGGAAGAGTGCAAAGCACCCTTCCCTTCTTATTAGCCATATTAACTGCTAAAAAATGCACGAGCCTTCTCTAAGTACTTAAAATCATCATCTGTCAGCTCATCCTCATGAACGATGGCTGAAACTGGACACACTGATTCACATGCACCACAGTCAATACAAATCTCGGGATCAATAAAGAATTGGTCCTCTCCTTTTTCAATACACTCGACCGGACAAACTTCTACACATTCTCCTGCTTTTTCTTCAATGCATGGTTCTAAAATTACAAATGCCAATTTGTACCCCTCCATTACATGAAAGTTGAAAAGTATAGATAGTAACTCTCTTACTACTATTATATTATTTATTGTAGTTAAATTCCTACTTTTTTTCAAAACATTCTAATTTTTTAAATAAAAAAGGCACCCTATCCCTTGGGTACCCTTTTTGATCTTGGTTATTTCTAATATATGACTATTTCATTTCTTCTAGAACAAGTGAATATAGAGGGTGACCTGGTTTTAGTCCACAAACCTCTTCTAAGGCACCCGTAAAGCCTCTATCCTTCACGATTGTTTGTAATGAAACCGCTTCCTTATCATTGGGATAATCGTATTGCAATGCTGCTGCTATAGCTTTAGCTAAATGGACTGGTTGTCCCTCTGCATATTCAAAATACTGAACAGCTGGTCCTACTAATCGGTCATTTGATCCGAGTTTACGGATTGGCCCCCTTGCAACTCTAGGAATTTCATCATTTATATACGGGTTCGTAAACCTACCAACTATTTTCTCTACATATTCCATGTGCGCGTCCGTATCAAAGCCGTACTTGTTAATTAAAACGGTTCCGGACTCTTTTAGTGCATTCTTGACAGTCGTATATACATCATGATTTTCCATAGCATCCTTTATTGTTTCAAGACCAGCTTGATATCCTACGTAGGCTGCAACAGCATGCCCAGTATTAACAGTAAATAGCTTTCTTTCAATAAATGGTTTCAAATCA
The DNA here is from genome assembly GCF_039522365.1 of Bacillus carboniphilus. Lineage (GTDB taxonomy): Bacteria > Bacillota > Bacilli > Bacillales > JC228 > Bacillus_BF > Bacillus_BF carboniphilus. The sequence continues at coordinate 90,044 of NZ_BAAADJ010000011.1, forward strand.
TCTACATAGGTGATTCCTTTAATTGTTGGAATATCACCAACCATCATAGATCGATCCACAACCCATTCATAGAAAGGCTCTACAGATACCATTAGTTTATCCTCATTCACTTGGTTCGGAACAATTCGATCCACTGCAGCATTTGGAAAGGCAAATAAAGATGCAAATGTTTCTTTTTCATGATTTGGGAGTTTCTCAAACACTTTTTCTTTTAAAAACGAACTTCCACCAATCATATTTTCACAAGCAATTACATTTAGCGGCTTACCCGAGTGGTCTACACGTTTTCTTAATCCTTGTGTAAGTAAATCAGAGATCAGTCCGAGGATATTAGGTCCCACAGCTGTTGTAACGATATCTGCTTGGACAATAGCATCCACAACCACGTTTGGATTTTGTATACTGTTAATAGCCTTTACATTTTTCACAACTGTATCCTGACTATTCTCATCAGCCAGAACAACTCTATACTCTTTTCTCTCGTTTATAAGTTGAACGATTTCTTCATTCACGTCTACAAAGCATACTTCATAACCAGATTCGGATAAAAGACTACCAATAAAACCTCGCCCAATATTCCCCGCTCCAAAGTGAACAGCTAGCATTTAGTTCACCTCGTCGAACAAGCTTAAAATTTCTTCAGCAGATTGAGCAGTTACGATTCTTTCCACATTTTCTTCCTCTGAGCAAACTATAGCAATTTGAGAAAGTATTTCTAAGTGCTCACCGTCTTTACCCGCAATACCGATTAGAACTTTAACGATATTTCCGCCGCCAAAGTCTACTCCTTCTGGGACTTGAATAATGGATAAACCAGAAGCTTTTACTTCTTTTTTTGCATCCTCTGTCCCATGTGGAATGGCTACAAAATTCCCCATATAAGTAGAAGTTAGCTCTTCTCTCTCTAGCATTTTCCCAATGTATGCTGGTTCTACATAGCCTTTATCAACTAAAACTTGTCCTGTTTTTTTAATTGCATCCTCTTTGGATGTAAAGCTTTCATTTAGTAAGATATTTTCTTTAGATAAAATCTGATTTGTCATGATGTACACTCCTTAAATGTTAGTTTTATCCTTATAAATGTCTCTCAACTCTTTACCTAGTAGCATTCCCAGTTCCTCTTCACTGCCGGATTGAAACAGTTGAATGATTGATTCATCTCGTATAATCAGCGAACTAATACCACTCAGTACTTCTAATGTTTCTACGCCTGGCTCTCGTGGTGCTAATAAGAGCAAGATTGTATGAATTTCTATACTAGTCCCGTCCATCGATGGGACTTGTTGTGGTCTTTGTAATCTACTTATTGTAAAACTAGGTTCGATAACTGAATCACTTCTTGCGTGGTAAAGAGCTAATGTTGTACCTGGTATACCAAGTCCCCCTAGCTCCTCACGCTTTAATAGTTCCGCTAACACCGTTTTCTCATTATCGACAATGCCTCTTTCTTTTAATAAGCCGCTTATATACTCTAAGGCATTCTCAATTGAACGATATTCTACAGGTGTGTTATAAACAGAAAACCCCTTAAGGACCGTATAAATGGCTTTTGAAAAATGGTGTACCTTTTCAAATTCAGCGAGTAGACCAATAGTATCAAATGGATTAGCAGCTTCTGTTTCTTTTTTCTTTTGCTGAAAGGGCTTTGGAGCCATAAGAGATCTCTTTATTTTTTCAACATCATCTACAGGCAATAAAGGACTGACTACAATATAGTTCTGATCTAAATTCTTAAGTGGAACTGTAGATATAATGGTGTCATAATCCTCAAGATTTAACTTATTTAAGTCAAAAAGGGATGCATTTATTGTTTTTAAGCCTGAGATTTCTTGTTTTAGCTTCGTTGACAATATCTTGGATGTACCGATGCCTGTTGAACAAACAACAAGTACAGTTTGGCTGTTTTCTTCTCTTCTGTTTATAAGAGCAGATGCAAAATGCATGACTAGGTATCCAACCTCTTCACTAGGTACATGTATATCAGGAAAGACCTCTCTTACTCCCTCTTCTATAATCAAAAATAACTCACCGTAATCCTGCTCAATTCTGGAAAGAAGGGGATTAGAGATACCCATATTTTGTTTCATTCGATATATAGCCGGTCTTAAGTGAGCGACTAACCCTTGGAACAGGGATACATGTTTTGTCAGATCAACATCTATTTTGTTACTTACAAACCGAATGAGTTTTTGAGCGGATACGCCAACCTGGATACTTGTATCTTCTAATAATTCATCCTGATCGGTTCTAAGCTTTGCACCCAATAGATGCATGGTAATGTAGCCAATCTCCCCATAAGAAATGCGAATTCTAAAGACTTCTTCCAAACCATCTACAATCTTTCGAGCTACTTCAAATTCTTTTGATTGCTTTAAATTCTTTAAGTATTCCTCTTCAAAGCGGATCTCTTCCCCTTGCTGAATTCGTTCAATAGCTAGGGCTAAATGAACAACCAACCCAATATAAGAACTATCTGCAATCTCGTAGGGTAGCTCATGTTTAATACGGTCAATTTGTTTTTCAATGACAAGAAGTTTCTTCTTATCTACTAGGCCGAGTAACCGATCTGTTGCCGTATCATCCGGAGGAGAAGCCTTCCTTTGAATGGATTCTTTTAAAATAGAAATCAATTCAAATTCATCTACATTCTCCATAATGAGCTTACTCATCGCTTTTCTCTTGGCTGATTCCCCGCCAGATATCTCAACTCCATAGCCACGTTTCCTTACTAAATGTAGTCCGTATGGAACGATTTTCTCTTCAATTTTGTTTAAGTCATTACTAACTGTCGCAATCGTTACATTTAAATCATTGGCAAGTGAAACCAATTTAATGGGTTCTTTTGTATCTAAAAGTGTGGAAAGTATAATGGTCTGTCTTTCTTCTGGGGTGTATTCATTATGTGAAAGATGAAACAGAAATAGTGTCAGCTTCTCACGATTCTCATCAGAACCAGCCACCTGTATACCAATACCCGATTTCTTATTGAGTGTTAGTCCGTTTTCTTTGAGAATTTCTTCTACTCCTTTTAAGTCCCGATGAACAGTACGAGGACTAACATCGAGTTCATTGGCGATATCCTTTACAGTAACCTCTTCTCTTTTGCTTAATAAATGCTCCAAAATCTTTCTTTCCCGTGCAGAAATATACATAATAACCACTCCACTCGGAGGCTTATTTAATTGCCCTTCCCGGACTCACTTGCTGACATTTTTACAACTAATACACTCCTAATACTAGGATAGACTTCAAAATCCGTTGATACAACTAAAGAAAGAAGTATTTTCGTCATTATAGTTGTTGCCAAAATTAAAATGTATTTGGTTTCCAAAAAACAAGGTGAACTCCACACTTAGAGTTCACCTTGTCAGTAAAAATTATTTCAATTCATCAATAAGTTCATCATACTTAGGAGAATTCAAGAAGTTCTCAACAGAAATATGATGTGCGTTAGGAAGCTTATCCTTAGCACGAGATGTTAAGTCTTTATGAGTAACTACAATATCAGCATCACTTGGTATGTTATTGATAGATGTATTGGTAATCTCAATGGTCAAGCCTGCTTTTTTGGCTTTATTTTTTAGGATGGATGCCCCCATAGCACTAGAACCCATTCCTGCATCACAAGCAAAGATAATTTTGTTGACGTTCTTCATATCAAGCTCTTGTTCATCTTTTTCAACTTCTTTTGCCGTTTCCAATGATCCCGCTACTGAACTCTTTTTACCTTTCATCTCTTGCATTTTGGCAGTAGCCTCAGATAGGTCCTCTTCTTTTTGCTTGCTCGTTTTTAAGATAAGAGCTGCAATTAGGAAAGAAACTGCCGTTGCCACTAGAACGCCTAGTAACACACCCAGATGACCTCCACCTTTAGGTGTCATTGCCATAAGAGCAAAGATACTACCTGGTGATGGTGGTGCTACCAATCCTACATTAAATAATGTGAAGGTGAAAACTCCACTAACCCCACCTGCTATTGCAGCTAATATTAACGTTGGTTTCATTAAAATATAAGGGAAATAAATTTCATGAATACCACCAAAGAAGTGAATAATGGCTGCACCTGGTGATGTTTGCTTCGCTGTACCTTTTCCAAAGAACATAAAAGCTAATAAAATTCCTAATCCTGGTCCAGGGTTTGTTTCTAATAGGAACAGTATAGACTTACCCGTTTCTGCTGCTTGATCTGCGCCCAATGGACTTAAAATACCATGGTTAATCGCATTATTTAAAAACAACACTTTCGCTGGTTCGATAAAGATATTAGCAAGTGGAAGTAGGCCAGCATTAACAATCACTTCAACCCCTGCAGCTAAAACATTATTTAAGCCTTCTACAATTGGCCCAATACCTAAATAAGCAATAATCGTTAAAATGGCTGCTAGAATACCTGCTGAGAAGTTATTGACTAGCATCTCGAATCCTTGTTTAACCCTTGGTTGAATCGCTTGGTCTACTTTTTTAATGACCCAACCACCCAAAGGTCCCATAATCATAGCTCCAAGAAACATGGGGATATCAGTACCAACGATGACCCCCATCGTTGCAGTCGCGCCTACGACTCCCCCACGTGCATCGTAAACCATCTTACCACCGGTGTAACCAATTAATAGTGGTAATAAATACGTAATCATAGGTCCTACGAGTTGACCCAGTTCTTCATTCGGAAACCAACCTGTTGGAATAAATAAAGCAGTAATAAGTCCCCAAGCAATAAAGGCTCCAATGTTAGGCATAATCATCCCACTTAAATAACTACCAAATCGTTGAACCTTCACACGAAAGTCAGACTTGGAAGTTTCTGTTGCCTTGGACATATACATTCTCCTTTCATATTGTCTTATTTATTTATAAATCAATAATGATGACCTTACACATTTATCATATGGCCGAAATAAAGCGGTTTCAATTTAAAGAAAAGGGTATTTTGTCACAGGGGATGTTGCCAAGATTGAAATTCGTTGTAGTTGAGGGATTCTGTTGGAGGCTTTGGGGATTCTATCGGAAACTTCGGCACCTCTAGGTGTACTCACCTCGTACACCTAAAGGTTAACTCGGTCCAAACCTCTTTGCATTTCTCTCACGGGCACGTTCCCGCTCCACTTCTCGATCACGAGGATCAGCATTCGTACTAAGTGAAGTCAGTAATGTTTGTGTTACAGCAGCTACCTCAATAACGGCCTGATTAAAAGCTTCTTCATTCACCTTGGATGGTTTATTAAACCCCGAAATTTTTCGAACATACTGAAGTGCTGCTGCTTGGATTTCCTCTTCCGTTGCAGGTGGATCAAAATTAAAAAGAGTTCTTATATTTCTACACATCTTCCTCACTCCTTTTTGTTCATCTTACTATAAGGCTTATCCAAGTCACAAACTGATTTTGAAATTCATTATCAATAACGATTCCTATTTTATAATTATTATTATTTACAACTTAATTTAAATGTGTTACCTTTACAATATCAAGGAATATAGTAATGAAACTAAGTGTTTAAAGGACATCCCACTCCCACATGAATATAATTATCATTCTCAACTGAATTGAGTAAATGAGAATCAAAATCAATCATCCCAGAAGGAGGATTAGGTATGCTTGCTGAAACAAAACCATATACACCACCAAAAAGTAATATGGAATATTCTTGGATAGAAAAAATAAAGCCGCATGCTGAACTTATAGCAGCTTTAATTAGCGGAGGACTCATCTTAATAGGCTGGATATTAAGCACAATTAGTATGGAAACTGCCTCAGCCATTACTTTTATTACTGCATACATTATTGGTGGGTATGCAAAAGCAAAAGAGGGAATTACAGAGACCATTCAAAATAAAGAACTAAATGTAGAAATGTTAATGATTTTTGCTGCTATCGGTTCAGCTCTAATTGGGTATTGGACTGAAGGGGCTATTCTTATTTTTATTTTTGCATTAAGCGGAGCACTTGAGACTTATACCATGAATAAAAGTCATAAAGAAATATCCTCATTGTTGGAGTTACAACCTGAGGAAGCCTTGAAAATCACTCATGACCGTGAGGAGTATGTACCTGTCTCAACATTGCGGGTAGGAGATATTGTGCTTATAAAGCCTGGTGAACGTGTACCTATAGATGGAAAAATTATCGAGGGTCAAACAAACCTTGATGAATCAGCCATTACAGGTGAAGCGCTTCCGGTTCATAAAACAATTCATGATGAAGCATTTGCTGGAACGGTTAACATACGTGGTTCAATTATGATTGAAATGACTAAACCTAATAGCGAAACCTTATTTCAAAAAATCATTAACTTAGTGCAAACAGCTCAAAGTGAGAAATCACCTTCACAACTATTCATTGAAAGATTCGAAGGAAAGTACGTAAAAACGGTGTTACTTATTGTAGGTCTCATGTTGTTTGTACCCCACTTTACTTTGGGATGGAGTTGGACTGAGACCTTTTATAGAGCCATGATTTTACTTGTTGTCGCATCACCCTGTGCCCTTGTGGCCTCAATTACACCAGCTACCTTATCGGCAATTTCTAATGGCGCACGAAAGGGAATACTATTTAAGGGTGGAGTCCACTTAGAGAATTTAGCCAACCTGAAGGCAATCGCTTTTGATAAAACCGGAACCCTTACTCAAGGTAAACCCGAAATTGTTGATGTTGTTGTTCGTGGGGATCTGAGTGAAGATGAGCTCCTTTTAAAAGCTGCATCCATCGAAAAACACTCTAGTCATCCACTTGCAGCAGCCATAGTGGGCTATGCACAAAATAAAGGGCTGAACTTAAGGAAACCTGAACAAATGGAGGATGTAGCTGGTTTTGGGGTTCAAGCTATGATTGATGGAATCCCTTGGAAAGTTGGAAAATCGGAATTTGTTGGACGCGTAGAAGCAGAACAGTTTCAGAATGGTATGGCTCTTCACTTCGCTAAAGAAGGGAAAACCGTTGTATTTGTTAAGGATGATCAAGGAATAGCAGGTTTGTTGACACTTAAGGACACGATTCGAAAAAGCACTCTACAGGCCATTCGAGCACTACAGAGTGAAGGAATCAAAACCTTTATGCTTACAGGTGACAGTAAAAAAACAGCTCAAGCCATTGCCGAAGAAAGTGGAATAGATTCTTTCACTGCTGAGTGCTTGCCAGAAACAAAAGTCGAGCGTGTTAAATATATAAAAGGGGAATATGGTACCGTAGCTATGGTTGGAGACGGCATCAATGACGCCCCTGCCCTTGCAACTTCATCTGTTGGTATTGCAATGGGAGAAGGAACAGATGTTGCACTCGAAACTGCTGATGTCGTGCTAATGAAGAATGACCTTTCAAAAATTGCTGAAGCAGTGAAGCTATCTAAAAAAATGAACCAAATCATTAAACAGAATATCGTTTTTTCCATCACCATTATTTTGATTTTAATTGCTTCAAACTTTATGCAATCACTGGCTCTTCCTATGGGTGTAATCGGGCATGAAGGAAGTACTATTTTGGTTATATTGAATAGTTTAAGACTATTAAAATCTTAAAAAATGAATGGATATATAACAGTATGGCCTTGCCCTCTATGTGTCTAGAGGGGCAAGGCCAATACACTTTAATAACCATCCGTAATCATCGGAGTACCAATCGTAACTTCAACTTGCTCATTCTCTATGTCATGTCTTAATCCAATTTGCAAATTGATTTTTTGACCATTTATTGAGATGGAATTTTGGTCCAACTTCTTTGAATAAGCAGACATCGAAATGAAATTCTCTTCTGCTACACCTTCTATAAATGTACCATTTAATCCAGATAAAATATCTTCTGCCTGTTGGTTTAGCTTATGATTTTGCAGCAAAGACCCTTTAAAAGTGAAGAATGCCTTCTGATTGTTTATTAAATATTGATACTTGCTTACAACATATTCTAAGGACTCATTATTCCATTGGCTATTTATTTCGTATGCATAATACATTCTATACATATTACCTAGTCGGTTACCTGTAACTTTAACCTTTAGCTCGATATCCATGGAATCTACTTTCTTATAGCCCTCTGCGATAAAGCTCTTATTACCTTCAAATTGGAGCTCCCATCTATATCCCTGTTCTGTCTTTTTTATATCTTCTAATTCTTCCAACGCTTCTTTCTCACTCGCAACATCCTGTACTGATTTCAATATATAGACTTTCCAAGAACTCAGAGCTATTCCCTGTTCTTGCATGTTTTCTACTAAACTTTTAATCTCATCTGTTTTTTCTTTACTAAAAGCAACGCTTGTCGTATATAAACCAGTTACCATTACACATACTAGAAGAATCTTAATAGTTTTCATATGTATCCCTCACCTCTGTAACCATTCTTACCAGGTGGTGAGTTCTTTATACACACTTTTCTACCAATCTCATATTTTTTACTCTTTCGCCAACATTGATTTTGCTAGCTCAATCGCTTTATCTTTTGGATAACTGTTATACAATCCTGATTTTAATCTTATTGGATCACCAAAGAAGAACCGCTCATACAACCGCTGTCTTCCCCCAAATGAACTTAAACAAATATCCCATGCCATTCGAAACAGCTTTGTTCTCTCTAAAGCAGCGCAGGAAACGCTTTGTAGGTATTGATCTAAATCCGGCCTTATGTCTGAATGAAAATCCTCTTCTGTTGGAATTGAAATAAGTCCACTAGCCCCTAACAATTCTAGAATCTCTATAAATCTCGGATACAGTTGAGGATAGGATGTAATAGCAGCAAATAGAGGACTCGGTTCCGGTACCATGACTCCTCTTTTATCTAACTTAGCCTCTAATTCAGATTTCAATAGAAGAGCATTCATAGATTCCAGACCCGCGATGATTTCACTTATTTTTTCTTGGACATGCTGATAAGCACCGATATCAATCGAATCAACAAGCATTTGAGCCACACCTAACAATAATTCTGTCTTAATTACTTGTCTAGCAACTGTTTGATGTAGCAAGAATGCATAGAAGTGAGTTTCTTCATACATATTGGTAACTATGGAATAGTCCTTATATAGAAAGACCCGCTCCCAAGGTACCAAAACGTTATCAAACACAACAATGGTATCCATCTCTTCAAACCTTGATCCAAGTGGATGGTCAAATGGTGAAGAACGATAAGCAAATGATTCCCTACAAATAAACTTTAAGTTTTCGGTATTACTCGGGATTGAAAATGCGTAAATAAACGGCTCTTCAATATATTTACCACCTACTGGTAATACTAGAAGCTCATCCGTAATTCCTCCTTGAGTTGCTAATAGGCGGGCCCCTTTTATCACAATTCCATCCTTATTTTCTTCAACTACTCTTGCAGAAATTGGTGCATCATCATCCTCAAAGTAACCTAGCGAACGGTTTACTTGAGGATTAACAAATGTATGTGAGATGGTAAGGTCATTCTCCCTAGCCTGCTCATATAGTTTCTGGATATTGACCCCGCGGTTTGCTGTGTCTTGGAATTCTTCCCAAGCCGCCCCAAGCGCCATCATTCCAGTATTCATATAGTCCGGTGATCTCCCCATCATCCCGCCAGATGTTTTAGCCCATTCTTGAGTGGTTAATCTTCTAATCTCCAACTCTTCCTTTGATTGTGGAATAAGAAAAGAGCTGCCTACTCGTTCTCCAGTTAGTGGAGACTGATACGTCATAAAGTCCTTCTCCAGTTGCAAATCAAATAGTTTAGCTTTACTTTTGATTAGTCCTTTAAAAGCGTAATGTTCACATATGTTTTCCTTTATCTTCTGTCCATCGATCCACACTTCTGCCTTTAAGTCACGTACTCTCTTTAGAAAAGTTAAACCATCAATAGCAGGCATCTCATCATCCCACCTCGTCTATTTTTATTGAAGAAATATATTTCCCGAGGAAATTTGTGTCTAGGCATGATTAAGTTTATGTGGTTAGAATTTATAACTTGCTTTTCCATATATAAAATTAAAAAAAGGTTGCTCATATAAGCAACCTCTTTTGCTTAGTAGAATCCGTAACCTGAACCGTATCCCACAAATGATGCACCAATGATAATCAACAAAATAAACAATACAATTAGCAAGGCAAAGCCTCCGTCAAAACCACATCCAACATCTTTACCCATTTATAGGCACCTCCTTTTTACACAATAGTCTATGTAACTAAGCATGCATGCGTCACTGGTGAATAAAAATGAATGAACTATATGTAGGTTTGTGGGAGAATAAGAAAAAATAACTTTTAAAAACCTCTAACTTTTTAACCATATACATTGTCTTTATTAGTGTAGAAAAATTTTAGAAAAGGGAGGAATCCTGAGAATGAGGGGTACGTAATGGCTGAGAGTGATTGGATCTTAAGGGCAAAGAAAGGAGACGAGGAAGCCTTTGCCTTTTTAGTAAACAAATACAACTATTTAATCAAATCTACAATTGCTTTTTATATGAATAAACGCATGGTAGAAGATGTATCACAAGAAATATGGGTCCAAATTTATAAAAAGCTTTGGCAATTAGAGGATCCACAAAAATTTGTTCCTTGGGTAAGAAAACTTACCTACTATCATTGTGTAAATATCCGAAAAAAAACGAATACCATAAACAAGTTCGAATTAACATTAAGTGCGGAAAGCTGGGTACATCTATCTGAATCTCTTTCAGGTGAAAATTTTACAGTCCATGATTGGATGATTAAAAAAGAAGCAAAAAGAGAATTCAAAAGATTACTAACCACCCTTCCAGGCAACTATGAAATGATGATTCGATTAAGGTATTTACACGAGCTTAGTTACGGTGAAATACATGAGTTAACAAACCTCCCATTAAGCACTATTAAATGGAGGATTTTTCAAGGAAAAAAACTATTAAAAGCTGTTTTACTTAAGAGCCTTAAAAGAAAGGGAGTCTATTAAATGTCAACTGTAATGAGTGCAGACCGAATTTACTTTATGTTACGCGAAATCAAATCAATTGCAATGGAAGCATCCTTAACTGGAGGGATGAAAAAAGGGAGCAAAACTTTAGCTACTATGTACAATCGTTGTCTTGAAACCCTTAGAGAAAATGACCCAGCGATTTCTACTCTTTTTGAGCCTTTAACCGAGGATGCTTCAGTCGACGAAATTGGAGTTTCAGCAGCACTTCTATCTAGATATATGAGACCTAATCAGGATCACTTAGAAGAGGATGATTATTAGTAATAAAATAAAGGGGCTTTTTTAAAGTCCTTTTTCCTTTTTCATTAAAACCATTGATTTTTCTAGCCGTTTCTTTATATTTCCTTCTTTACCGGGAACAATAACTGTTGGCTGATTATTATAATTGGGTAATCTAATGAAAAGGGAGATTAAAACCATGTCGAAACACGCTATAGCGTCATTGAAGCTTATATTTTTTAGTAGCAGTATTATTTCCCTAATTCTTTCCTTTACTTTAATTAAGGTTCATGCCGAAGAATCCATGTTACCTCAGGCACCTATTTTTATTGACGAAGAACCTGTCACCACATCTTATATGATGAGAAGTGGACATATACTTGTCCCTGCTCTCTTTTTCAAGCATACAGGTGCTCTAGTCGATTGGGATCATGAGTATCAATCGGTTGTCTTTCAAGCAAACGGCAAAAAGTTTGCACTACCCGTAGGAAAGAAGTTTACAGATGATTATGACAGTACAACTGGTACATGGAAGAGGGGCTCACTCTCAACAGAAACCGTTCAATTTGATGGTAAGCCTTTCGTCCCGCTAGTTGATGTTTCAAAGAAATTAGGGATGAATGTAAAATATGATCCCGTAATAAACCGGACCTTTATCACAACCAATATATCGCTTAATAAATCCAATTTTATTCAAAAAGCAGATACTTCTGAAAAACTTGTAGCTTTAACCTTTGATGATGGACCCGAAAACCATTATACGCCAATGATTCTAGATATTTTAAAAGAAAAAGGAGTTCCTGCTACTTTTTTTGTCATAGGAGATGAAATTAGCTCTTACCCTGAAATAATGAGGCGAATTGTAAATGAAGGACATTCAATCGGGAATCACACATGGAGCCACCCTGATCTAAGAAAGGGATGGTCTTCAAAAGTAAGAGAAGAAATTCAATCTACACAACAAGAGTTGCAAAGAGTTGTCGGAAGGAAATCGGACTTATTCCGCCCTCCCTATGGGGCCATCACAAAGGCAGATTTAATGGTATTGAATGAAATAGGAATGAGAAACATTCATTGGTCTGTCGATACTTTAGATTGGGGTGGACTGCCAGCAGATGATATCTTAGAAATCGTCCATCAAGATATTTCACCCGGAGGAATTATACTACAGCATAATTTCCAACACGGCCTGCTATTGGACGGTTCTGTGGAAGCACTACCAAGGATTATTGACGACTTGAGGCAACAAGGATATACATTTGTAACGATACAAACTTTATTATCTAGATAAAAAAATAAAACAAACTGCTGTCCAATTAGAACAGCAGTTTGTTTATTTTCTATCTTATTTACTTTGCTAGATTAGTTAACACTGAAAGGTCATTCAATGACATATTAGGATAGTAGGTCGTTAAAATACTGTCATATTCGTACCCTAATGTTGTACCAAGGTAATAAGCACCGTATTGACTCATTCCAACACCGTGGCCGTTTCCTCCGCCATAGAATGTAACTCCTTTTTCCTCATCCACTTCAAAACCAAAGAATGCTGATGGAAGGATTGTGTAGTTATTTAATGTTCCAGTATAATCTGTGCTTCCAGCGGTAGCGCGATGCAAGACAACATTTCCATCGCCCGTAAAGGCATTGCTTGGTCTAATTGTGAAACGAATATTGTACTCTTTTATAATCTTATAGGTGCCTGTTGTTCCTTCAATCACAAGCTCCATAATATTTCCGCCATCTCCACGTTTAGCCACGTACATGTCCACAAGCTCCCCAATTCCTTCCTCAGGAATTGGCTGGCTTACAAACTCTCCCGCTTCATTTTCGGTCAACACAAATTTAGGATCAGCTGCTTGTCTACTGATGATGTTTGCATTGATTGTATTCTCTAACTCTTCTTTTGATAAGCTAACCTTCCATCTAAACCAAGGAGAGTTTCCATCATAGCCTGTATGAGATAATGTTTTATAGAATTCAAGAATTTCTTCTTCACTTTGTGTATCAATTTCAAGCATCTGACTAGGGTCATTCGGATCAAATGTATGACTTTGTGCGATCAAGTACGGTAGGACTTCACTTGGGAAAGTACCATCGCTTTCTGCCCATACCTGATGCTTAGAAGCCCCATATCCTCCAGACGTAGAATAATATCTAGCATCTACTAAACTACCATCTTCCCCTAACATAATAACACCAGCCGTTTCGTTTACAGCCTGTGTTGTAATGGCATTTTCCGGAGTATTGTTATAAACCTGGCTCATAACGCTGTCTAAAACAAAGAACCCATCCTTAGCGAAACGGTCACTTAAGTAATCCCCTAATGCATAGGTTCTAGCTGCAACCGCTTGTGCTTTCAGTGCATTCAGTCCAAAATAAGCAGGCATTTCACTAGGAACCACTTGATATAAATATTGCTCGAAATCCACTTCGTTTATTAGGTTTAGCTTATCTCCCGCTTCAGAAGTAGTGATTTCAAAGAACCCACGATAAGATGGATCCCCACTTGCTCTTGTTATATTCTCGACTTTGATTTTACTTCCCTCTTCGGTAAAAGCATAAAGTCTATTTGGAGTCGTATATAATACATCTCCATTAGCACCTGTCACAGTAATTTCTCCAGAATCCGGAGCAAACGTAACTTTTTCCCCTGCAGCAATGGACAAGGTTTCACCAGCCAATTTATCAACGATTTCAAGTCCCGCTTGAGAACTTAATACGACTGTTTCGTGATCAACCGTTGCAAAACCTGATGTCATAATCCCAACTCTCATAGATTCTATTGGAGTTGGTCCATCAATAAAAACTTTCGTGATTTCATTCTTATGGTTCACCCGAACCGTTACATTTTCTGCACCCACTCTTACATCATCTAGGGTATTTTGGTACACTCTATTTTCGCCTTTTTGTGTTACATCATAATTCTTCGCAAGCTTTATTTCACCCTGAAGCTCTAATTCGAGGGTTCCATTTTCTTGATCCTTCGCCATAATCTTTTCCGTATACTCAACCCATGATCTGTTTTCTTCTGATGCAGAAGCTTGTCCTAACTGTGGAATAAGCCCAATGAAAAGAACGGTGATGGCCAGTACACGAATCCATTTACCAACTTGATTAGTCATCATACAATACTCCCTCACTTCATTATTTTGATAGCGCTTTCTAAATCTAGCAAACTATTTTACATTTCTCCTTTTTTAGTAGATTGTGGATTTATCGTAACATATTAAATTTTCAGAAAAAAGGGACGTTATACCTGTCTAGTTGTCTATACATTTAATGCTTTTTTAAAGAAAAATAAGCCTTTAGACATAGGTATTTTTCTGACTTTACTTCTAACAATCAGGTTCTTTTTAGAAACAAAAAACCTATTATGGCAAAACACCATAATAGGTTTTAAATTGATGCAAGCAACAGTGGTTAATCTGTTTCCCTTGCAACAAGGTGTAGCTTTAAAATAAAGTTTGATTAAAAATGGTCTGCAAACATTGATTTTATATATAGAAGAAACCTACTCATTTTTAACAAAGTTTGATCAAAATGAGTGGGTGTTCATTTAGAATGGTTTATTTTTTTAAAAAAAGTTTGATTAAAAATCATTCTATCTCGTTATTATCGAGGCTGATTTAGTGAAATAAAACTATCCTACTGTTACTGGAGAACGAACTAGGGATAAAAACTCTAATATCATCTCAGTGAATTCGAATTTCAATTCACCATTATCATCTTTATAGCTTTCCATTTCTCTAATTTGTTCAAATGTCATTTTTGGCCAAAAATATTCTAGTACTTTTCCTTTTGCTACACCTGTATGTTGATTAATTATTACTTTTGCATCATCATAATCGTTAATTGTAAAAGAAACATCAAAACAATCCGAATGTAAATAATTCTCTGGTTCTCTCTTTCTAGTCAAGTATGCTTTAATACCTTGCTTTCTTAGTTTACTTACTGTGTCATTATTCTTTTGAGCCTCAGGTGTAGGCAAATCTGAATCTAAAAGTACACACCATGGTACATTAAATTGTTCGGCTAATTTTAATGTTTTCCAAGACTTTAAATTCCCACATCCACCTGTAGGAACAAATGCAAATCCGCTTTCTTGAAGCGTTACAGGAATTACATCTCCTTCTTTAAGCTTTTCACATAAATGGCGAATAAATACTACATCACCTTGACCTTCTAATAATAATACTGCCTTTGTTGTTTTATTTATTGGCTCTGACAATAATCCTAATGTATCAGCAATTTCTTCATAAACACTATCAGTATTTGATTTAATGATTCTCTTACCGTCTTCTTTCGTAACAAATCTTAAACTCTCTAATGGTAATAAGCCAGCTAAAGCAGGTGTATGGGTTGTTAATATCACTTGAGAATTTGTATTATATGCTAATTGTAAGAATGACTTTATCAGCATTTCTTGATGTTTTGGATGCTGGGAAGTTTCTGGCTCTTCAAAGCCGTAAATAACATTTTGTGAGGAACTTTCTTGAAGCTTCCTTTCGACCTCGGCCCTGAAGAAATTTAAAAGGATTAGCCTCCTTACACCGCTTCCTCGTTTATTTATTGATATTCCATCATCAGATTGAATAGTTAATTTAAACAATGAATCAAATTTAGGTTCTGATTTAAATTCAGGAGTTAATGTTGAAGCTAGTTCATTATCCATTTCCTTCAATTTTTCCAAAGTACGACTTGCTGTTTCTATAGCTTTATTTCTTACATCTTCTTTTATTTTTTCAATTTCAGTATTTAGTTCTCTCAATGCCTCTTGTATTGCTAATCCCATTGGATCTGTAACCTCTTTGTCATTATCCTTACTCGGTCGATCAGATTGAAACAACGAATAGATTGGTAAGAATCTCTCTAAGGATTCATATATTTTTTTAGAGTCCTCTTTATCAACTAGCAATTCCGTTAATTGTAAATTTAACTCGCTAGCATTCTGCCAAATCGCTCTTCTCAAACTAGCATTACTATTTGCATTATATTGGCTACTTTCGACTCCTAACTCCCTAGCTAATTTTTTTAACTCAGTTCTTTTCAATGCTAATAAATTATTATAAGGTTCAATATTTGGGTGATTACAAATGATATAAATACTTGCTTTCGGCTTTGCCGCTGTTGCCTTATAAACCTTTTTTATTTCAAAATCATTATGTGAATTTAAAAGATATTCGTCTTCTAAAGTAGTTTCTGAAGATGTATCTAAAGTGATTTTTTGTGGAAGATTAGTAAATACACATGAAATTTCAATGATTTCATCCTCGGCATCAACACTTAAATCCTCCCTTTCGCATACAATCATCGAATTATTAAAAAATATTTCTAATGCTTCTAATATTGTAGATTTCCCCGCATCATTTTTCCCTATAAATGCCGTTAAATTTTCAAAATCTACAGTAATCGTATCTTTATACCCTCTAAAATTACGTAATTTTATAGTTTTTAATTTCACAAAAGGCACCACCATTTAACAATATTATACTTGCAATTTAATCCATACTATAGCTGAATTTCCCAAAGTTTTTTTGTGAATCGTGAATATTTATTTGTTCCCTAACCAAAATATTTAAAATGACCTCTTAATAAATATCTCTAATAATTCTTCTAGCCCTATGCTCAACATCTCTCTTCCCATGCCTCAAAGTTAAGAATTTAATACTATAAGAATCTAACTGTTCTTTATCCCAAGTCCCATGCCTGACAATTAAACCATTTAAAATTTGTTGAAAGTAATGACCTTTATTGGGCTGATTACTAAAAAAACATATCAAAGTTGATAATGCCCTATCTTCACGCTCAACTTCAATGACACTGATTTCCAGATTTGAAAACAACACAATTTCGGCAATCACATATTTCCTCTCCGTAATACCATTACTTAAATAAACAAATCGTTTGGTATCAGAAAACTCTTTTAAGCTCCCTTGTATTACATTAATCGACTGTACTTCAGAGTAATTCTCTAATACTTTCAGCACTTTTATAAACTCGCCCAATTCCCCTTGTACCTGTATATCATAAAGCGATTTGTTTTCTAGTCCTTTAGCAACCTTACTCCCACCAACATCTGACATAGCTCTTTTACCTTGATCATCAACAAAGTGTTTTTTCGTATTTTCATCTTCAAAGTCACGCTGTTTATTTGAACTTTTACGGATTTTCGTGACTTTTGGTAATTTCAAATACTCATGTAATTGATTATCCATTTCAATTAAATCGAAGTTATCTGTTGTGCCTTCAACCTCTTCATCTAAGGTTAACTCACTTTGCTGACCGCTATTGTTAACTTTGCTATGAAGGGTATACTTTTTCGCTTCTCCTGATTTTTCAGTTTGTACAATTTCAGGATGCGTGAAAGTAATTTCAGAATAGGGAATTTGCTTATTCTTAACATTTGTTATTCTAAGTATTGTACCACCCGATGAACTAGGCTTAACAATAGCTTTAATTGTAAGAGACTGAGCAAATAGCCAACTAAATTTTAAAATCCCGGTATTAACAAATGTGTAGGCAACACTTTCAAATACTCTTCTTAAATCTTGATTCGATAGTAACCACACTAATTGGTAGAGATAATTATCTTGGGTGTATTTGCGATGATACAATGATGAAAAATCGAGGTGAATTCTTTTCGCTTCGTGCTGCTCAATGAAATATTGTGGAAATGAATTTGTTTCAAAAAGTCTATAAAGTAAAAAGCGGTTGGTTGCTAAAATACTCCGCACGACTTCTATTAACGGAAGAGTATATTTTTTATTCTTATAAGAAACGGTGAAACTACGCGACATATCCTTGTCATTAGTCCCATAAATAATCCATTCTTTTTCAAAGTAACTCACATCACTCGGATAGATGGTTATTTCTACTTCATCTGTCCCTACCGGTGGGATACTTTTACTTATATCACCATTTAAATAGTAATGTTGGATTGCTAAAGCCGGCAAAGTTCCCCAGTCTGCCAATAGCTTTTCTATTTTACCCTTAAATCTGAAGTATGCATAAAACATAATTTTCTTATCTTGTGTAAAAGGAGAACTAATCCAAGTTAATTGTGCTTTCTCTCCATTTTTAAATGGCCAATTATCCAATTTAACTAGTTGATTGCTCATTGTTCTTCACATCCTGCTTTTGCTGCAAATATTCCTCTAAACAATTTTTAATTTCATAGAAATGATGTGACTTTACTCCTGCTAACCTCTGTACTTTCCATAACATCACCTGATCATCTTCATGTAACATCTTGTCAATCGTCTTACAACAGCGGCGAATTTGAAATTGTTGAACAGTCTCGGTAATTTCCGATAGTAACTTTTCAGTTTTCGGTAGCTTCTCTAAATGTCGTTCTAAATTAGCTGAAATTCCAAGTCGTTTACCGAGCAAAGGCTTTGTGATACGGACTGCCTTTTCTAAATTTAGCAGCTCTTTATATAGTTTTTTTATTTTGGCTACATACTTTTGATCACGCTTAGGCCAATTAACAACTTTTGTAGGTTCTTGTTTCCTTTGCTTAGATGGCAATACATTCATTAACCAGTCTTTATCATGGCGGTATAAGTAAATATATTGCTTTTTACATTTTGCTCGTATAGCAGTACGAGATAACTGTGGAAATTGCTTTATCATCTCTAAAATCTCATGCTTGTACTGATCTATTAGTTGTCGATTGCTTACTGGCATTATTTTAGTTATTTCGACATTTTCCGATAAATACCTTTTTACAGTTTTAGAATCCACACCAATTTCTTTAGCAATTGCTCTTATACTTAATCCTTCTTTAACTAATTGCTGCAACTTCTCTAGCCATACATGTCCAAATTTTTTTACTCTTCCTATACGCATACGGTCATATGATGATTGATCAGGACCTTTTCGGGAATAAATAAGCCCACAAGAGCATGAAAAAGTTCCAATTGGACTATTTGTTTTAAAATCCTTTGATACTTCAACATTTGAGATAACTAGCTTTTGATAATGCGATGCTGCCCGATTTAAACACGGGAAGGGACCTTCACCAAAAGGACCTTTATCTTCTTGTAAGTCTATTAAGTCATCGACATCTTGCTCTAAAACATATAACAATAACAGATGCCGAAAAGGATGTACATGACGCTTAAGGTTTCGAGTAATCACTTTTAGCCAACTATATTCATCCCTAACATCCAATACACTTTTGTATTGCGCTAGAAAATTAGTAGGTATTTTATTCTGAACTCTGGAATAAAGCTCTTTTTGCCGGATACGATTCGATGACGTAACTAATTCTAACTCTCTTAATAAGCCTCGATATTTCAGGTGAATATCTTGTCGTGACACTATATGTAACGGCTGCTGCAATATTTTATATGCTTGCTTAGCTAAATGAATTTTGATTTCTACAAAAGGCTCAACTTCGTAAATATCCGATAATTCCATATGTTCTATATTAAATCGTATATATTCAATTCTACTCGCTATATTCCGTTTTACTGGGTATTTTTTTAATGGAACTTCATGATGTGGGCAATAATCTATTCCTTGTAGCTGATGCTCACGGTGAATATATGGTTCACCATACTGTTCCCTATCTGTTTTTGCACATAACGCACAATAATACAGACCATACTTTCTACAAATACTACCAGCAACTATTCCTAATCTTGTATACAAACCTTGTCCATCCTCTTTAACATCTTGTAAAACTTCTAGCTGGCGCTCTTTAGAAAGGAACATAGCATAGTAAGGATAGATTGTATGATTTGCCAATAGACTCTCAATCGAGTATTGAGAGCCTAAATTTTTTGATAAAATAGAAAAATGACTACCAATCTCCACACTCGGTATTACAGAACGACTGTCAAACAACTCCTCCAACGTATCCTTACAATCAAGATTTCCACTATAAAAGTGATAACGTGCTATAGAAGAATATAACAACTCATCTGGATATAGATTCGGAAAAAACGGTAGCATTACTTAATGTCCTCCAACTAATTGACTTACTACTATACTGTCAAATCAACTAGAATTTTAGACATTATGTATGTTTTAATGGGTTCTATTAAGTGGTGGAAAATTCAACTTCAATCCAAACAGGTTTTCAGAAATAAAACACACTATTATTAGTTAATGGGGGCGATTGAATGAAATATCTCATGTTAGGAATAGAACATCAAACTGATAAAGGTTTTGGAATTAACGCTGAAGCTTTTAAAAAATCGGCTGACTTTTTAGTTGAATCTGAAGAGTTTATTACTGACTTTATTCCTCAAAAACATATGCCAATCTTTTTTTTATACAGGCATTCAATTGAGCTGTTCTTAAAATCTATGATTGTTATTTTTCATAGTGAGTTATCACTACCTTTCCCAACTAGAAAACCACAAATCTTAACTGAAGAAGGTAAATGGAGAGACTTAGATAGTTGTCACTGGATAGATACCCTGTTTTAGTATTGGTCAAAAATTTTAACCGAACAAAAGAAAAAATTAGAAGAGGAAGCCCCTAAAGGTAGTTGGATGTTGCATCCCGAATTGGAAGAGAATATAAAGGTAATTGCCAGTTACGATAAAGATAGTACCTTTTTTAGGTATCCATTCACAAAAAGAGACCCTTCTCTGGATCAAAAAAAATATTCAATGAAAAAAGTAAATAACTTTAAGGATATAATAAATTCAGAAAATCAAGGAAAAGGAAGCTTTACCATGATTCTTAAAGATGAGGATGAAAATATATCGTCAGTTTACTCACTTGATGAAAATGTAATGTCAAGTGAATTAGTTATATTTAAAGAGACTTCAGACATTTTGTCTAATTACCACATAATGACAAGAATGACATTATGCCAAGGGTTTTAAATTAGCTAATTTGCAACTTACCAACTGGATTGATGCTTCAACAATGATGGATCGCTTTTTCACTAACGGGCATCTTTAATACAATAATGAACAAAAATAAAAAGCCTAAAATACCAAAGTTTTTTATACACCACTTGCATATTTTTAGGCTTTTTTATATTGAGAAAAGTATCTGACGTTACCAGCATTTTTTCATTACCAAATACACATGATTTAATCTAGTGTATTTAAAAAAGCATTACTCTTACCTTCTCGTTTCCATTATCACTGGAATGATCATTGGCCGTCTTCTAGTTTCTTTGAATATGTAGGGTTCTACTTGATCTATTATCGATTTCTTCATGTCTCCCCATTGTGTTTTACCCGTATTTAAAGAAAGCTCAATATCGGACATTACTATGTTTTTAATCTTATTTAACAACTGCTCTGACTCTCTCATAAAAACAAAACCTCTTGTAATAATTTCAGGGCCAGAGACAATTTTTTTATTTTTAAAATCAATTGTCACAATGGTTAGTAATATACCAGATTCTGATAAAGTTCTCCGGTCTCTAATAACTATGGCTCCTACATCCCCAATTCCTTCTCCATCGACGTACACAGGATTTGCAGGTATAGTTTCAGCTATTTCAGCACTATAGTGGTTAATTTCGAGAATTTGTCCATTATCAATGATAAAAGTATTATTTGACTCAACACCACATTCCTCTGCGAGTTCAGCATGTTGTCTTAGCATCCTATACTCACCGTGGATAGGGATAAAATATTTAGGTTTCAATAAACGAAGCATGAGTTTCAATTCTTCTTGTGCACCATGTCCTGATGTGTGTATATCTTTAAGTTTATGATGGATTACTTTGGCTCCAGCTCGGCTAAGTTGATCTATAATTTTGTTTATACTTAGGGTATTTCCGGGGATAGGTGAAGAGGAAAAAATCACCGTATCCTCTTTTTTTATACTCAGTTCTGGATGTCTATTACTCGCAATCCTTGATAAGGCTGCAAAAGGTTCCCCTTGACTTCCTGTACAGATGATAAGAAGTTGATCATCTTCATAATTTTTAATTTCAGAAGGATCAATTAAAGTATCTTCAGGTACGTCTAAATACCCTAACTTTTGTCCGATTCTAACTGTTTTTAATAAACTTCTACCAAGAATCACAATTTTTCTCTTTTGAAGAATAGCAGCTTCAATTGCCTGTTTGAAACGAAATAAATTTGAGGCAAAGGTAGCAAATATAATTCTCCCAGTATATTGCTTGAAAAGTTCCCTAATCGTTTGACTAATCCGTTTTTCTGATAAGGAATAACCAGGGATTTCACTATTAGTGCTGTCCGATAGTAAACAAATGACACCTTCATCGCCTATCTTGGCAATCTTTGAAATGTTGGCTGGATGACCAATTGGAGTTAAATCGAATTTAAAATCTCCCGTATGTACAACATTTCCATAGGGGGTTTTTATTACTACCCCAAATGAATCCGGAACACTATGGGTAGTCCTAAAAAAATCAACACTCAATTTATTAAAGGTAACGACCTTATCTTCCTCAAGTTCATATAGAATTGCTTGATTTAATAGTCCATGTTCTTTTAATTTTTCTTTAATCAATTCTAAAGCGAACTTGCCTGCATAGATGGGAATATTGACTTCTTTAAGTAAAAAAGGAATGCTCCCAATGTGATCCTCATGACCATGTGTGATAAATAAGCCTTTTAACTTTTCCTTATTTTTTACTAGAAATGAAAAATCCGGAATTACATAATCAATGCCTAGTAAATCATCCTCTGGGAACTTTATCCCAGAATCAATGAGTAGAATTTCGTCCTCATAACGAACAACATAGGAATTTTTCCCGATTTCCCCTAAGCCACCAAGTGCAAATATGTTTATACTCTGATTTTTTATCGTATTCATATACCTACTCCATTCCCTTGCTATATGGTACATTTTAACATAGATAAGAAAGCGGATTAAAATCATGGGGTCAAAAAAGTAATTTTCAATAGGGAGGTTTAAGATGGTCATTCAAAAAAACATGTCCCCTAAAGCGATTGTCGGAATTTGGGAACAAACAGGAAAAGTATTTGAAAAGTTTAGAGTCCCTTTGAATGAAGAAAAGTTGGAGGACTTACTCAGTCCGGAACATCTGGCGAGTATTCTTTTCGAATTAAATCATTTAGTAGGTAGTTCTAAAGGAACTTGTATTGAAGGTGGCTGACAGCTTAATTCTTATAAAGAGTAGGTTACTCTAAAATTCAACAAATACAATATTGCATGGAATTCTTGCTATAATGGATGGATGAATGAGAGGAGGAGTCCTTTGAACAGTCTAGAAAAATATATGCAGAAAACAGTTCGTACACCATTCTACTACGGTTGGGTTATCGTAATGATGGGGGCTCTAGGAGTCTTCTTTTCTGGTCCAGGACAAACTTATTCTAATGCCGTCTTTATTGATTACTACCTTGTTGACTTTGGCTGGAGTCGTTCCGTTATTTCTTCTATATATTCAATTGCTACCCTCTTAGCAGGATTGTTAATGATCATAATAGGACGTTATATTGATAAGTATGGGCAAAGATTTGCAATGGTAGTTGTTGCAACAGCATTAGCACTTTCATGTTTTTGGAACAGTATGGTAACCAATAGAGTTATGTTGTTCATCGGCTTTTTTCTAATCCGGCTTTTTGGGCAAGGATCGATGACATTAGTTCCGAATACTCTTATTCCTCAGTGGTTCATAAAAAAAAGAGGAAGAGCTTTTAGTTTAATGGCAATCGGGGGATTTTTAAGTTCTGCAACTTTTCCAATTATCAATCTATGGATGATTGAAGAGTGGGGCTGGCAACATACTTGGAGGATATGGGGGGTTCTACTCCTAGTCATATTTGTTCCATTAGCATTCTTCCTGGTAAGAAACAAGCCGGAGGATATTGGATTACTTCCTGATAATCAGTCTTTGCCTAAAATATACCCTACTAGCAATATCAATGTTGAGCTTGAAGAAAATTGGACATTAGCTGAGGCAAAGAGGACCAAAACCTTTTGGTTTTTACTTTTCTGTGTGAGTATCCCTGCTATGGTGAACACGGGGTTAACGTTCCATCTACTATCCATTTTTACAGAGAATCAGCTGTCACCAGCACTTGCTGCAACAACTTTAAGTTTAATGGCAGTGGTAGGATTTCCAGTGACGCTTGTTGCAGGTTTTATTCTGGATAAAATACAAGCAAACTATATGTTGTGTATTACATTTATAGGTCAAATATTGTTCTTGTTACTATTACTTTTTACAGATTCTTTTGTATTGGCCATTACATTTGGGATCCTTTGGGGGTTTGTAGGGGGAATAGAGCGGATTGTCTTAAATGTGATATGGCCAAATTTCTTCGGAAGAAAATACATAGGTAGTATTAAAGGCTTATCTATGGCAGTCATGGTCATTGGATCAGCATTTGGTCCTTTACCCTTTGGAGTCTTTTATGATCTCTTTGGAGGGTATAATGAAATTATACTCATTATGATTTTATTTCCGACTTTAGGAGCCGTAGCCGCATTATTAGCTAAAAAGCCTACAACACCACAGAAAATAGTATAAGAAAATACTGTATACCTCTTGATTCAAATTTCTTAATTAAGAACGAATCAAGAGGTTTTTCTATTGGTATAGGCAGTTTTTTCTTCTTATGGAATCCCTTAAGGTGACACACACTACTAGCGACTATAAAGGGGGATTTTACATGGAGAATCAAACCTATTTACAATCTTGGTTTGGAAATATAAAAGACGATATATTATCTGGCATCGTGGTGGCACTTGCCTTAATTCCAGAAGCCATTGCTTTTTCAATAATAGCTGGTGTCGATCCTATGGTCGGTCTTTATGCTTCGTTTACAATATCGGTAACCATTGCATTTATTGGGGGTCGTCCCGGTATGATTTCGGCTGCCACTGGTGCGATGGCACTTTTATTTATAGAATTAGTTGCTGAACACGGACTTCAATATTTACTAGCCGCCACAATTTTAACGGGGGTATTACAAATACTATTCGGTGTATTTAAACTAGCAAGGTACATGCGCTTTATTCCTCGTTCTGTAATGGTAGGCTTTGTGAATGCTTTGGCCATCCTGATTTTCACATCTCAACTTCAGCATTTTGAAGGTGAGGGTTGGATTATCTTTTTTCTGGTGGGATTGACCTTAGCGATTATTTATCTTTTCCCTTATTTATTTAAGGCAATTCCCTCTACATTAATAGCCATTATTGCTGTCACGGCTTTAACCATATTTATGGGTTATGGGGTGAGAACAGTAGGGGATATGGGAACAATCTCACAGACTCTTCCAGTCTTTTTCCTCCCTGATATTCCACTAACATTTGAAACCTTACAGATTATATTGCCATATTCATTGGCACTTGCTGTAGTGGGACTATTAGAGTCCCTATTAACAGCTACTATAGTAGATGACATGACTGACACAGGCAGTGAAAAAAATACAGAAGCTAGAGGACAGGGAATTTCTAATATTGTGGCAGGTTTCTTTGGAGGAATGGCAGGATGTGCTATGATTGGACAATCCGTAATCAATATTAAATCTGGCGGAAGAGGAAGACTTTCTTCTTTGGTTGCTGGAGTGTTTCTAATGTTTCTAATCGTAGTCTTAGGGGATATCGTCGTTCAAATCCCAATGGCAGCATTGGCAGGGGTTATGATCATGGTGGCAATCAGCACGTTTGATTGGAACTCCATTCGGACACTTCATTTATTGCCGAGAACGGATGCGATGGTTATGATTGTAACGGTAGTGACGGTAGTGCTTACTCATAACTTAGCAATTGGAGTCTTTACTGGAATCCTTTTAAGCGCCATTTTCTTTGTTTCTAAGATTTCTAAGATTCGTGTAGAAAGTGAGCAGGAAGGAAATAAAAGAATTTATAAGATAAGAGGTGAATTATTCTTTGCATCAGTCACCGAATTATTAACAAAATTTGATTATAAGGAAGATATAAAATCAGTTGAAATTAACCTGAAGCGGTCTCATATATGGGATGACTCAGCGATTGTAGCAATAGATAAAATTGTTACTAAATTTGAAGAAAATGGAATAGTCGCTGAAGTAACAGGACTAAATGAGGCAAGTACAGAGTTGGTAGGAAAATTAGCAAATAAACTAGGGTCACATTAACTATAGGAGGTTAGGATATGTTTAAAAGAATCCTATTAGCAACAGACGGATCTGAACATTCTAAACGGGCTGGAGAAAATGCGGTTCATATTGCAAAATGCGGTTCAGATTCAAAGATTGAAGTGGTTTATGTAGTCGATGCTGATCGAGCAAAATCAGATGTTTTAAGTAACTGGAACTCTGCAGATATAGGCGACAAACGAAAACAACGAATGAAGGAAGTTGAAACAATAGCCAAGAATGCAGGTGTAACCTATGAACTAAAAATCTTGCATGGAGAACCAGGACCAACCATAGTTGATTACGTGAATAAAAATCAATTTGATCTGGTCGTAATAGGAAGTAGAGGTTTAAATGCCTTACAAGAATTAGTACTTGGAAGTGTAAGCCACAAAGTAGCGAAGCGAGCTAATTGTCCTGTACTGATAGTAAAATAATTTTTTCCATGTATTCAACGAATAATTTGTTAAGGAATAACATTACTACATATTGTAAATATTAAACCTTGTATCAAAAATTAAAGGAGGTTTTAATATGGTCCAGGTACGTGATGTTATGTCATCAAACGTTGAAAGTTGTTCAAACCAGGATAGCCTTGAAGCTGTTGCCCAAAAGATGAAGTCATTAAATGTAGGAGCCATTCCGGTTGTGGAAAATGGTCAAGTAGTTGGTATGGTGACAGACCGCGATTTAGTTATTCGAGGAATTACGGGACATGCAGGGAACATATCACAAGTGGCTTCGCAAAATATTGTTACTGTTGATGCGAACGCATCTTTGGAAGATGCTGCGGCGCTTATGTCCCAGTATCAAGTTCGTCGTCTGCCAGTTGTGGAAAATGGTCAACTAGTCGGCATTGTTTCACTTGGTGATTTAGCCGTAAGAGACCAATCTAATCAAAGCGCTGGTGGGGCATTAACCCAAATTTCAAAACATAATTTACAGTAGTAACCCCCTCTAAGGGGTTTTATTTTTTTATAAATCTTTATAAGGGAAAAAGAAAAAACCAAATCATATGATTTGGCTTTCCTAATTTTAGTGATTAGACATTTTAGCATTTGGTTTATCGTGAATAGCTAACCGTTTTAAAAGTGATGAACTCGCTTCATTTAATCCTACTATATTAGCTGTAACATTTTTTTGACGGTATTTTAGTACAACTTTATCAATGGCCCCTACAGCTGAATCATCCCAAAGGTGGGCATGAGTAAGATCGATTGAAACATAATCAGCTTGATCATCAAAGTCGAAATTGGATACAAATTCTTCAACAGATGCAAAGAACAACTGCCCTTTTACTACATAAGTCTTATGATTGCCTTGTTGATTCAATTTTGTCTCAACATGAATTTTTGATATTTTGGCTGCGAAGAAAATAGCACTTAATAAAACACCAGCGAAAACACCTTTGGATAAGTCATGGGTTACAACTACAGTTACCACAGTAACAATTAGAACAGCAGCATCTGATTTAGGCATTACATGTAGTTTAGTAAGGGATGACCAATCAAATGTACCAATAGACACCATAATCATAACTCCAACTAACGCAGCCATCGGTATTTGGACGACAATATTATTTAAGACTAGAATTAGCAATAAAAGAAATACTCCCGCAACCAGTGAGGAAAGTCTTCCTCTTCCACCTGACTTTACGTTAATGACAGATTGCCCAATCATTGCACATCCTGCCATACCACCAAAGAAACCAGTGATAATATTGGAAATCCCTTGCCCTCTTGCTTCTTTATTTTTATTACTAACTGTATCCGTCATATCATCAACAATTTGAGCAGTTAGCAATGATTCTAGCAATCCGACAATTGCTAGTGCAAAAGAATAAGGAAAGATAATCATTAAAGTTTCTAGATTTAGCGGTATTTCAGGGATTAAAAATACAGGAAGTGCTTGTGTTAGTTCTCCCATATCTCCAACTGTTTTTACTCCAGCTCCCGTTACAATTGCAAAAATAGTCATCACAATAATAGCAACAAGAGGAGAAGGAACCGCCTTAGTAAATCTAGGTAGGATATATATGATGGCTAGTGATCCAGCAACCATAGCATACATAACCCAACTTTCCCCAACGAAGTGTGAAAGTTGAGACATAAAAATAAGGATAGCTAAGGCATTTACGAATCCAATCATAACTGATTTGGGAATAAACTTCATAAACCGTCCTAATTTGCATACTCCCATTAAAACCTGGATAATTCCAGTAAGAATAGTTGCAGCCAACATATACTGAAGCCCATGATTATGGACTAAAGTGACCATTAGTAAGGCCATCGCTCCTGTTGCACCAGATATCATTCCAGGTCTACCACCAATAATAGCAATAACAACTGCGATACAGAAGGATGCGTACAGCCCTACCATTGGATCTACACCAGCAATGATCGAAAACGCTATTGCCTCAGGAATAAGTGCAAGGGCTACTACTATACCTGCAAGAACATCTCCTCTAATATTTCCTAGCCATTCAATTTTTAGTTTGTTAGTTAACATTAAGCACCTCTCTCTTTTTATTTGTGACTTTCAACTCTCATGAAAGTCGGGTCCGTTGATAACGAGAGAGATTATATCATGATTTATTATAGAAGGATAACGACAATGAAAGCGTGTAAATAATGCAATTACTCCTACTTTCTACATTTTTCGCCCGTTTCCTACTATATAAGAAAAAAATATATTTTTTAAAAAAAGTTTTCTTGACAAGTCGCTGATTTTGCATAAAAACGTACAAATATGTAGATTCAAGTGATAAAATTAAGGGACAAATTGGAAGTGGAGGGGTTCTATGTTTAAAAGAATTCTATTAGCTAGCGATGGGTCAGAACATGCGTTAAGAGCAGCTGAGAAAACCACATACCTTACCACGCAAACTTACGATGTCGAAGTTGTAATTTTATATGTAGTCGATAGTTCTAAATCTAAATCCGATGTTCTATCTATTGGGGAAGGGGAAGCCGTTAAAGAAGAAAGAAGAAGGCGTATCTCCTCAACAGAGGGAATTCTACAAAAAAAGGGGATAAACTACTCAACTCAAATTATGAAGGGAGAACCAGGTCCGAGTATTGTAGAGTTTGCCAAGAAAAATGGAATTGATTTAATTATCATAGGCAGTCGTGGACTTAATTCATTTCAGGAAATGGTACTGGGGAGTGTCAGTCATAAAGTAGCTAAACGGGCAGCGTGTCCAGTTATGATTGTAAAATAAAAATAGCTAGAAAAATTCTAGCTATTTAGAAGGAATGGAAGGCTATAACAGCATAATGCTATTATTCACCACTATATAGATTAACATACGTTTGAAAGGAATGTGGGTTCCGTAGTCAGCAAGCATACTCAGTAAATGAGAATCACTACAAAAATTTTCTTATGTTTGTTACAATTACTTGGACTGTATGGAGGGGGTGATAACATGTTACAAGACACAGGTGAGCGAGTCATTCCTGATGAGATGAAACCTTCAAATGGATTGCTTTTGGAACATTTAGCAAGGTATCACTTTTGTATCCCGTATTTGCATGGAAGAGTATTAGACATAGCGTCTGGTTCGGGCTATGGTACACAGATGATTGCCAAAGCGGCTAAGAAGAGGGTATCTGAAGTAATTGGTATTGACTTGGATGATGAGGCTGTAAACTATGCCAATAGTAGGTATTACCATCCTTTAGTCCGATATAATCAAGGGAATGCAACCGACCCAATACTTAAAGAGTTGTATGGTACCTTTGATGTTATAGTATCTTTTGAAACCATAGAGCATATTGAAGAGGAAGCCAGGTTTCTAGAAAATGTATATAAGCTACTTAAACCAAATGGAACCTTAATCCTTTCGACACCATTTGGAAAAGGTAGAGGTAAGCCTTGTGGTTCACCGTTTCATATTCATCAGCTTACTGTAGAAGAATTTAAAAACCTCTTTAATGAATATGATTACAAGCAAGTTGAATTTTATTTCCAAAGAGGGGTCTTAATTGAACCTGAGAAAAAAGGAATTCATTACCCTTTAGGTGTAGCTGTTTGTAAAAAGTAAGATCCTCTTTATCCTCGATTTATCTTCTTTACTACTTCAAAATATTTTTTTTGAATCTCAAACACATAGCTAAATAATGTTGGGAGGTTTTGAATGGCATTAAAAACGATTTGCCCTAACTGTAAGGGGGAAGGTAGTGTTACAGTCTTGAAAGTATTTAAAATAAAATGCAAAAAGTGTAGCGGAGAACGAACACTGCAACAGTTACGTTTTAACGCTAAGAAGAAAAAAAATTATGTACTAAGGGTTTTATACGAATATGGAGAATAAAATTATTTTATATAAGAAAGATCTATACAAGATTATTCGGATCAATGAGTCAGGATACGGAGAAGTTAAAAAGCTTTCACATCCCCAATTTACTGAGCTCATTCATGTTAAGGATATAAAAGACTGTCCAGTTATCTATTAAATAAGGAAGCGTGGGAGCTTGCTTAGAATGTTTTTCGTTATCCTAAGCATATGAACCACGCTTCCAAAACTGGAAATTCCTCTATCAAATCATTATAGCCTACTATCCATTCTCCCCAATCTCTATGCAATCTTTATCCAATTTGTCCAATAACAAATTCTTTTTGTTTGTTCCAAATAAGTACAATTGGTGCATGGGTCTTGTCATTGCCACATATAAGAGTTTGATATCAATTTCGTCCATTGTGTATGTTTCATTAAGAGAGATTAGTATTACAACGTCAAACTCTAAACCCTTTGATAAATAAGAAGGTACAATTACAAGATGCCCTTTCTTAATTTCCTCATTTTCCTTTAAATGTTGAATAGGACGATTTACTTTATAATTAAGAAGTTTATAAAGGTTATTGCATTCTTTCTCTGATTTTCCAATTACCGCAATCGTATTGTATCCCGTATTATCAATAATTTCTAGAGTTCCTTTTATACCACCTACTAATTCAGCTTCTGTTTCAAAAGAATGGAACAGTGGCTTGTTTCCGTGTCTAACTACTGGTTCGACTTCCGGTAATTCTGTACCAATTAGCCTTAAGATATCATTAGCTGCATTCATAATTTCTACTGTAGTCCGATAGCTTTTTTGTAGGGTTAAAAAATTGGCTCGAGGAAATATGACTGATTACGGCCATCGAAATGTACCATCTCTGACATAGTTTTTACCACCTAATGACAAAGAATTTACCAGACAACGCCTTGCGTTTACCACATATTACCTATATAT
>NZ_BAAADJ010000012.1 GCF_039522365.1 Bacillus carboniphilus
GACGTGTGGAGCTGACAGATACTAATCGATCGAGGACTTAACCAATTACATGGTGATTCGGTCCTTACACCTCATTAGTCAGTTATCTAGTTTTGAGAGAATGAAGTTTTTATTTCAGGAACTAAATAAAGAAATTTTCTTATTACCGCGGGGTGGAGCAACGAGCAACACTTCACGAGTAAGCTTCGAGTTGTACCGATTGAGCCACATCTTGAATAGGCTTTCTGAAATCGGGACAGTCATTCCTCTAAAAGATTTTTTCAGGAACTAAATAAAGATTTTTTCTATTACCGCGGGGTGGAGCAGTCTGGTAGCTCGTCGGGCTCATAACCCGAAGGTCGCAGGTTCAAATCCTGCCCCCGCAACCAATCGTAAACCTCTTTGAATAGACGTCGGTGTAGATTTGCGCCGAGCAACGTCTCCGGAGGAGAGGTGTGAGAAGCAAAATGTTTTTGGTCCGGTAGTTCAGTTGGTTAGAATGCCTGCCTGTCACGCAGGAGGTCGCGGGTTCGAGTCCCGTCCGGACCGCCATAATCTCGATTTTTCAACGAAACCCCGTGTGGTTTCGTTTTTTTTGTTGCTTTATTTTAAATTTCGCGGACTCACGTTCCGCTATTTTAATAAAAACGCCGGTTTTTGGAGGACAAACGGACTTACATTCCGCTATTTCATAGTTGGGAGGGCTATTTCACCTGAAATATTATTGAATAGCCGATTCTGTGTCCGCATAACAATTGAAATCATGGTTTTGGGGCAAATAACGGAATCTCTGTCCGCTCTTTGGGCATGCCAAATCTCAGCCGGACTCACGTTCTGTTAATTTAATAAAAATGCCGGTTATTAGTGTTAAAGATACAGGTTCCGTGGAGGAGCAATTAGTACAACAAACTGCCCATTTTTTGCGGTATTGTATATAATTGTGTAAACTACGTTTAGGTAACGATTTTTAATCCTAACCTAATAGAATAGGGTTTTTAAAGTATTCTGCTTACATAGGAGTTATTTTTTATGGAATATACATATAGCTGTCGCAATGAAGAAGAGTTAATCGCGTTAGGTGAGGTACTGGGTTCCCTTCTCAACCCTAAAGATGTTATTGCCATGGAAGGGGATTTAGGAGCTGGTAAAACGACTTTTACAAAGGGGATTGCTAAGGGGTTAGGTGTTACGAAAGTGGTTAATAGCCCAACCTTTACGATTGTAAAAGAATACAATGGTCGTATGCCCCTATATCATATGGATGTGTATCGCCTAGAGGAATCAGATGAAGATTTAGGGTTTGATGAGTATTTTTATGGTGATGGTGTTTCTATCGTTGAATGGGCTCATTTAATTGAAGACTATTTACCATCTGAACGGTTAACGATTCACTTGTATTACGAAGAAGTAGGAAGAAAAATTGTTCTATCCCCGAGTGGGACTCGGTATCATCAATTATGTGAGGAGCTAAAGCATGAATGTGCTCGCGATTGATACATCTAATTATACTTTAGGTGTATCTATCATCAATGAAGAGAAGGTTATTGGGGAATATATCACTAATCTGAAAAAGAATCATTCGATTCGTGTGATGCCTGCGATTGAAGGATTGTTAAAAGACTGTGATATGACTCCTCAGAATATAGATAAAATAGTAGTTGCACAAGGGCCAGGATCTTATACAGGAGTAAGAATAGGCGTAACCATTGCAAAAACGCTAGCGTGGTCTTTACAAGTTCCTTTAGTGGGAGTTTCTAGCCTAAAGGTATTAGCTGCTAGTCATCTATTTTATAATGGGATCATTTGTCCGTTATTTGATGCTAGAAGAAGCCAGGTATATCGAGGATTGTACCGTTATGATCAAACAGAGCTAGTCTCAGTGGTTGAGGACCGATTAGTTTTACTACCGGACTTACTAGAGGATTTAAAGAGTCGCAAAGAGCCTGTTCTATTTGTAGGAGCTGATGTGGGGATACACAGGGAGCTAATTACACAAGAACTAGGCGAACAGGCGCAATTTGTGCCCATTACACATCAAAACCCTAGACCAAGTGAGTTGGCTTATATGGGGCTAAATAAAGAAGGAGTTTCAGGGGATGCTATCCATGCATTTGTACCACAATATTTGCGATTAGCTGAAGCTGAAGCGAAATGGCGAGAGGCGAATGAAAATGATGAATGATAAGGATGCAATGGTGGATACACTTTTTCGGTTTATGACCTTAGAAGATTTAGATGACATTATGGAAGTGGAGCATCAGTCGTTTACTTTACCTTGGAAACGTGATGCATTTATTAGAGAGTTAACGAGTAATCAGTATGCACACTATTGGGTAGTTGAAATCGATGGTAAAGTTGTAGGTTATAGCGGTGTTTGGATTGTCATGGATGAAGCGCATGTTACGAATATTGCAGTTCTTCCACAATATAGAGGGTGGGGGTTAGGAAAGCAGCTGTTAAAAAGAACGATGCAGTTAGCTAAAACTTATAATGCAGCCTCTGTGACACTTGAAGTAAGAGTATCAAATGTCGTAGCTCAAAATCTATATAAAGATTTAGGTTTCCAACCTGGAGGTATTCGAAAAGGCTACTACACGGATAATCAAGAAGACGCATTAGTGATGTGGGTGAATATTTAATGGAATCAACAAACACAAATTCAATTATACTAGCCATTGAAACCTCGTGTGATGAAACGGCTGCAGCTATTGTAAGAAATGAAACGGAGCTTTTATCCAATGTGGTGGCTTCCCAAATTGAAAGCCATAAACGATTTGGTGGTGTGGTCCCTGAAATCGCATCAAGACACCATGTAGAACAAATAACACTTGTTATCGAAGAAGCTCTCAGGAAGGCTGAATTATCGATGGATGATATTGATGCTGTCGCTGTTACGGAGGGGCCGGGTTTGGTAGGAGCTCTATTAGTGGGTGTTAATGCTGCGAAAGCACTGGCCTTTGCGCATGGGAAGCCAATTATAGGAGTGCATCACATTGCAGGCCATATTTATGCGAATCGTTTAGTAGAAGACATGAAGTTCCCTTTACTTTCGCTTGTGGTCTCTGGTGGACACACGGAGCTAATTCTGATGAAAGAACATGGAAGCTTTGAGGTCATTGGAGAAACAAGGGATGATGCAGCTGGAGAGGCGTATGATAAGGTAGCTCGCATGCTTGATTTACCTTACCCGGGTGGTCCCCATATTGATCGCCTTGCTCATGAAGGGACACCAACGTATCCACTTCCAAGAGCGTTATTAGATGAGGACTCTTATGAATTTAGTTTTAGTGGTCTAAAATCTGCTGTTATTAACACGATTCATAATGCCAAGCAAAAGAACCAAGAAATTATAAAGGAAGATTTGGCTGCAAGTTTCCAACAGAGCGTTATAGATGTCTTAGTAGCCAAAACAAAGAAAGCAGTTGAAGAATTTCAAGTTAAACAACTTTTATTAGCAGGTGGTGTTGCTGCCAATAAAGGCCTTAGATCGGAATTAGAAAACACATTTGCTGAAACCGGCGTTGAACTTGTCATTCCACCATTATATTTATGTACGGACAATGCTGCTATGATTGCTGCAGCCGGAGCTGTACTTTATAGAAAAGGTAAGTTTGGTACGATGGCTATGAATGGTCAACCAGGTTTACCGTTAGAGGTTATGAATTAACAATGCTCTCCTTCGCGGGGAGTTTTTTTTGTTGATAACTCAAATTTTTCAATAAAGTTGTGGACAATAGTATGTTGATAATGTGGATATGTTAGCATTTCTTTGTGGATAATGTGGAAAAGCCTGTTGAAAACCCATTTTATGTGGGTAGGTAAGTGGATAGATATGTGTATAACTTGTTGATTTGCATAAGCAGGAAATGGGAATGCAAGCCAGAAACGAGCCCTGAGTGTAGGCAAAACGTTAAGAGAGGGAACGCAACCACAGAACTGCCTCATAGCTCTATCACATTTGAAAGATACACCCACCATAAGCCATAAAACAAAACCCCCTCAATCACGAGGGGGTTCTTTCTATTTACTCAGCCAAAGCAGTCCACTGTTCAACATAATCATCTAATTGATTCTGCAACTCTTCCTGTTTAGATTGAAGTTCAAACAGCTTTTGGTGGTCATCAACATAGTCCGGGTTAAATAACTCTTGTTGAATTTCCTCAATTTCTAGTTCCAGTTGCTCAATTTTTCCTTCGAGCTCTTCGATTTGACGTTTTTTCTGTCTTTCTAATCGCTTTTGCTCTTTTTCTTCTTCATAGGAAAGTTTTGAGCCTAGAGCAGCTTGATTGGATGTAGGTATCTTTTCAGCTTCTAGTCGCTTTAATTCTTCAATCTCTTCTTTCTTCTGTAGGTAGTAATCATAGTCTCCCAAGAATTCTGTTGTACCTTCATTAGATAGCTCAACGACTTTAGTGGCAATCCGGTTCATAAAGTAACGGTCATGGGAAACGAATAAAATGGTTCCGGGATAGTCAATTAATGCGTTCTCTAAAATCTCTTTACTGTCTAGATCAAGGTGGTTGGTGGGCTCATCCAAAATAAGAACGTTAGATTTCTCTAACATGAGCTTAGCAAGAGCAAGCCTTGCTTTTTCCCCGCCACTTAGAGCAGATACTGGTTTTAATACGTCATCACCCGAAAACAAGAAATTACCGAGTACAGTTCTGACTTCTTTTTCGGGTAAGCCAGGATATTCATCCCATAATTCATCTAATACTCTTTTATTAGAATATAGTTTAGCCTGCTCCTGATCATAGTAGCTAATCGACACATTTGCTCCAAATTGGAAAACTCCACTTAACGCTGGAAGTTGGTCGATGAGTGTTTTCAGGAGTGTCGTTTTTCCTATACCGTTCGGACCAATTAGTGCGATGCTCTCGCTTCTATACATATGGAAGGAAATGCCCTCACAGATGGGCGTTTGATTGTAGCCAATGGTTAAGTCATTCACTCTCAACACATCATTACCACTTTGCTTTTCAATCTGGAAGGAGAATGTCGCAGACTTTTCATCTCCTTGTGGACGGTCCATAATTTCCATTTTCTCAAGCGTTCTTCTTCGGCTTTGTGCTCGTTTGGTAGTGGATGCACGAGCTAAATTCTTCTGAATAAAATCTTTTAATTTACTGACTTCTTCTTGCTGTTTCTCATAAGCTTTTATTTCTCGCTCATAGCTCTCCGCTTTTTGTCTCAAATAGGCACTATAGTTACCTGGGAAGGACTGAATTTTATTTCTAGAGATCTCGTAGACATGAGTTGTGATTTTATCTAGAGAATATCGGTCATGAGATACAACTAATACGGCACCTGAATAGGATTGCAGATATCTTTCAAGCCAGGTTAGCGTTTCTATATCCAAGTGGTTGGTAGGCTCGTCCAATACTAGGACATCAGGGCGTGTTAATAATAGCTTTCCGAGTGCAAGTCTAGTTTTCTGTCCACCACTTAGAGACTGAATAGGTGTTTGATAGTCTTTATCGTCAAATTTTAACCCATGTAAAATAGACCGAATATCCGCTTCGTATTGAAAGCCACCTTTTTCTTCAAATGTCACTTGAAGTTGGTCATATTCCTTTAAGTGTTTTTCATATTTGGAAGCATCCTCAAGTAAGGCAGGGTCTGACATGTCTATTTCCATTTTTCTCAATTTTATTTCCATTTCTTTTAAAGGTAAAAACACACTGGCTAATTCATCCCAGATGGATTTAGTAGATTCTAGTCCGGTGTCTTGAGAAAGGTAGCCGATGGTTACATTTTTAGGCTTCATGATCTCTCCCCTGTCATAGGAAAGCTCACCTGCAATAATTTTTAAAAGGGTTGATTTACCGGCCCCATTTCGACCAACGAGTGCAACCCGATCATTTGTTTTTACTTCTAACTTTATATTGGATAAAATCTCTTCTGCGCCGAAGGATTTATATAGTTGCGAAACTTGTAGTAAAATCATTATTTTTCACCTCAAATACTACTCATAGTGTACATGAAAGCAATGAAGTAAACAATTATAACAGTATGGAATAAAGCGCATACAGACAAGGCGCATAAAATGGTGTAGAATAAAAACTACTCAATAGATAAACGTCACTCCTGGCCTTTTACAGGTGAGAAAGACATGCGGGGGTAATAAAATACAATGAATCAAGAGCAAAATAAAATTCCAAGAGCAACAGCCAAAAGGCTGCCCTTATATTATCGCTTTTTGCAAAATTTATCGGCTTCAGGTAAAAAAAGAGTGTCATCAGCGGAACTAAGTGAAGCGGTTAAGGTAGACTCGGCTACGATTAGAAGAGATTTTTCTTACTTTGGAGCGTTAGGGAAAAAGGGATATGGGTATAATGTACAAAGCCTACTTACTTTTTTTAGCAGTGCTTTAGACCAGGATGAAGTAACGAAGGTGGCACTCATTGGAGTGGGTAACTTAGGGACAGCATTTCTAAATTATAATTTTTTAAAAAATAATAATACTAAAATAGAAATCGCATTTGATGTGGACCCTAGTAAGGTAGGGACGAAAATTGGGGATGTCCCCGTCTATGAAATACATCAGATTGGTGAGAAAATCAAAGAAGAAGACATTCAAGTTGCGATATTAACGGTTCCTGTACATGTAGCACAGTCTATTACGGATGAGTTGATAAAAGCGGACATTAAAGGAATTCTAAATTTTACACCAGCCCGTTTAAATGTCCCGTCATCCATTCGAATTCATCATATTGATCTCGCAGTTGAACTGCAATCGTTAGTATATTTTTTAAAGAATTATCCAGAGGACTAGGGTTTAGGGTTCTTTAGATTATAGTCTAACTCCAGCGCCTAAGCTTTTCGAAGTTGTAGAAAAATATTCATAATTTACCTGTTTTCCTATGTTTGACGGAATAAGGTTTTCTAGTATGATAGGAATAGGAGGTGAGGCACACCATGGGTATTGGATGGGGTAGTCTCCTCGTCATAGGACTTGTTGCCGTTTTAATTTTCGGCCCGAAAAAGCTACCTGAATTAGGGAAAGCAGCGGGTAACACCCTTAGAGAATTTAAAAATGCAACAAAAGGCCTTGCAGACGACGATGATGATAAAAAAGAAAAAGCAGGCAATGATGGCAAATAATTAAAGGGTGTCGTTTATGGAACAAAAAGACATGACCGTTTACGAACATATAACAGAACTGAGAAAACGGCTGATTTACGTGGTCGTTTTCTTCTTGTTTGCAGTTATAGGCGGTTTTTTATTAACAGAACCACTCATAAAATTCTTACAGCACGCGGATGAAGCGAAGCATTTAACGATGAATGCGTTCCGGCTGACAGATCCAGTAAAAATATACTTACAAGTTATGTTTATCATTAGTGCAGTCATTACGTTACCATTTGCTTTATATCAATTATGGGCATTTGTGAGTCCAGGACTTTACGAAAAGGAAAGAAAAGTAACCTTAAGTTATATTCCGTTATCTTCTTTCTTGTTTTTATTAGGAATTGCGTTTTCGTATTTTATTTTGTTTCCGTTTGTCGTCCAGTTTATGACGAACATATCAGATAAGCTTAATATACAACAGGTTATTGGAATCAATGAGTATTTTCAGTTTTTGTTCCAAATAACATTACCATTCGGGATTCTATTTCAGCTTCCAGTAGTGGTGATGTTTTTAACTAGATTAGGAATGATTACTCCAATGCTTTTGAAAAGCATTCGTCAGTATGCCTATTTCGTATTACTAGTCATTGCCGCATTTATAACGCCACCGGAACTGTTATCTCACTTGATGGTAACTGTACCGCTCCTGCTTTTGTATGAAATCAGTATATGGGTTTCTAAGATTTCTTATAAAAAAGTACTTCGAGCGGAGCAAAAGGCATTAAATCAATCAAATCATGACTAATAAAAAACACGTGTGAGAAGGAAAGCCTTCTAACACGTGTTTATTTTTTCTTTTGATGTTGTTTAAGCTGGAAATGGATCATGATAAAACGTAAGCCGGATCCGAAATCGAGAGTAGCTAAAATAATGAGCAAGTAAGTAAAGAATCCCCATCCTGATTGCTGGACGTTCTGT
This sequence comes from Bacillus carboniphilus, assembly GCF_039522365.1. Taxonomy (GTDB): domain Bacteria; phylum Bacillota; class Bacilli; order Bacillales; family JC228; genus Bacillus_BF; species Bacillus_BF carboniphilus. Next base: position 8,029 of record NZ_BAAADJ010000012.1, read on the forward strand.
ATCGCAAAGAAGGTGAAGATAACGCCCAAAACTAGGTATAGGATTCCATTTGATAATGGTCTTCTCATAATGATCCTCCAAAAATCCAATGAGTAGCTAACGATTGATTCTTCGATGTGAGCTGAATAACTACTACAAAGGTATTAAATAGTACATGTGTAATGATGGGTACCCATATACGCCCAGTTTTCACATATAAAAATGCAAAGGTTAAACCTGAAAAGGTGTAGAGGATAATGTGGGCAAAGTCAAAATGAAACAAAGCAAACAGGAATGAACTGGAGAGACCAGCAATCCAGAAGTTTGTGCGTTTATAAATACTTCCAAAGATGACCTTTCGAAACACAATTTCCTCTAATATAGGTCCAGCAATGGAACTTGCTATGATAACGAAGGGATACGCTTCAATAATGGCCATTAAATATTGGGTATTCTCTGATCCAGCTTCTATTCCAAGCCAGTATTCAATTTGAATCCCGATAAATTGAGCGCCTAATGCTAAAAACACTCCAGCAATTCCCCAAATGGCTGCCTCTTCCTTCGACATGGAATGTTTTGAACGAACCTGTTTAAATTCTCCTCGTAATACCCATAGGACAATGATCAGTCCCATAATAAAGCTAAATAGGGTCCAATAAGCAATCGCATTTTGTTTAGCTAAAATACCTTCCGTTCCCATTGCCTCAAAGAATGCAACTAAAACTGGAATACCAACAATACCAGAGAGTTGCATGACAATAAAGGTAATGATGACTAACCAATATTCTTTTTTCAAACTATTGACTCCTTTTATTTTTAAAGAGTTTAACCGTATTCTAATCTATTCTATTTTACAGAAAAATAGGCGACTCAATCAAACAATAGATGTTTTATTGCTAGAAAACAAAATAATAGTCATAGAAAACTTCTTATAAGACTAATATAAGTAAGTACGAAAAAAAAATTCATCTGAATACTTGCATTCATTTGAAGGATTATTTAATATAATAGTTGGGTGTTAGCACTCGGTTAATCAGAGTGCTAATAAAAAAATACATACAAAATTTAAGGAGGTTGTTTCACTTGTTAAAACCACTTGGTGATCGCGTAGTCATTGAACTTGTTGAGTCTGAAGAAAAAACGTCTAGCGGTATCGTATTGCCGGATACGGCGAAAGAAAAGCCTCAAGAAGGTAAAGTTGTTGCTGTAGGAACTGGCCGCGTATTAGATAGCGGTGAGCGTGTAGCGCTTGAAGTATCCGAAGGCGATCGCATTATTTTCTCAAAATATGCTGGTACAGAAGTGAAATACCAAGGTACTGAATATTTAGTTTTACGTGAATCTGACATTTTAGCAGTTGTGAACTAATACTGCCAACGATAAACTTATTGAATTCTAAGGAGGTCGACATTTATGGCTAAAGAAATTAAATTTAGTGAAGAAGCACGTCGCTCAATGCTTCGTGGAGTAGATACACTTGCTAATGCTGTAAAAGTAACATTAGGACCTAAAGGACGTAACGTAGTTCTTGAAAAGAAATACGGTTCTCCACTTATTACAAACGATGGTGTTACCATTGCAAAAGAAATCGAATTAGAAGATGCTTTCGAAAACATGGGAGCTAAGCTTGTTGCAGAAGTTGCATCTAAAACAAACGATGTAGCGGGTGACGGTACAACTACAGCGACTGTTTTAGCACAAGCAATGATTCGTGAAGGTCTTAAAAACGTAACAGCTGGTGCGAACCCAATGGGCGTTCGTAAGGGTATTGAAAAAGCGACTCAAGTAGCAGTTGAAGAGCTTAAAGCAATCTCTAAGCCAATCGAAGGTAAAGCTTCCATTGCACAAGTTGCTTCTATTTCTGCTGCCGATGAAGAAGTAGGACAACTAATTGCGGAAGCTATGGAACGCGTTGGTAACGATGGAGTTATCACAATTGAAGAATCTAAAGGCTTCACAACTGAATTAGATGTTGTAGAAGGTATGCAATTCGACCGTGGATATGCATCTCCATACATGGTAACAGATTCAGATAAAATGGAAGCAGTTCTTGAAAATCCATATATCTTAATCACAGATAAAAAGATTACAAGCATTCAAGAAGTATTACCAGTACTTGAGCAAGTTGTTCAACAAGGTAAACCACTTCTTATTGTTGCTGAAGATGTTGAAGGTGAAGCACTAGCTACATTAGTAGTTAACAAGCTTCGTGGTACATTCAACGCAGTAGCTGTTAAAGCTCCTGGATTCGGTGACCGTCGTAAAGCAATGCTAGAAGACTTAGCGATCCTAACTGGTGGTGAAGTAATCACTGAAGATTTAGGACGTGACCTTAAGTCTGCTACAATCGATTCTCTTGGACGCGCAGCGAAAGTTGTCGTAACAAAAGAAAACACAACTGTTGTAGAAGGTGCTGGAGACGCTGCTCAAATTTCTAGCCGCGTAAACCAAATCCGTGCTCAATATGAAGAGTCTACTTCTGAATTTGATAAAGAAAAACTACAAGAGCGTCTTGCTAAATTAGCAGGTGGAGTAGCTGTAATCAAAGTTGGAGCTGCTACTGAAACTGAGCTAAAAGAACGCAAGCTTCGTATTGAAGATGCACTGAACTCTACACGTGCAGCTGTAGAAGAAGGTATCGTTTCTGGTGGTGGTACTGCACTTGTGAACGTATACAACAAAGTGGCTTCTGTTGAAGCAGAAGGTGATGTTCAAACAGGTATTAACATCGTACTTCGTGCTCTAGAAGAGCCAGTTCGTCAAATCGCTCACAATGCTGGTCTTGAAGGTTCTGTTGTAGTAGAACGCTTAAAGAAAGAAGAAATCGGTGTTGGTTTCAACGCAGCGACAAATGAGTGGGTAAATATGTTTGAAGCGGGTATCGTTGACCCAACGAAAGTAACTCGTTCTGCTCTACAAAATGCAGCTAGTGTATCTGCGATGTTCTTAACTACTGAAGCAGTAGTCGCTGACATCCCAGAAGAAAACGCTGGTGGCGGAATGCCTGACATGGGCGGCATGGGTGGAATGGGCGGCATGATGTAATAAGTGCCCCCAACCCTTGATATAAGTGGGTTTCTAAGTAAGATGAGAGTGTAATGCTAACATTTTGCTAACATTAAGGATTTTAACGGAGGCTTCTCATTAGTTCACTGAACTTTTGGGAAGCTTCTTTTTTCATTTCTTGTATTACATGAAGATACGCAATTTTCGTCATTTGTCATCCGTATGACCAGGCCTATTGTCTACTGTTCTATCAGAGTATTATATTCAAAGAGTTGAGTTAGCTGTGTGTTGCTAGTAACAAATGTAACCCTAAAATAAATATTTCCAATCTCTGATTTTAAAATTTCATCCCGGGTTTGTTCCAAAACAAATCCGGGAATAATATTGACTAGACACTGTTTGGTGTCATATAATAAAGGACACTAATAGGTGTCCTATTTATAATGAAGGAGAGAAGAACTTGAACAATACTGACCAAAAGCAGGATGTTTTTGTAGCTATTGCAGATCCAACAAGACGAAAATTAATACGTTTGTTGGCAGGTACTGAAGAGTTACCTTTACATGAATTAACTCCTCATTTTCAAATGGGTCGGACTGCTGTTTCAAAACATTTAGCTATCTTAAAAGAAGCAGATTTAGTAATCAACCGTAAAATTGGTAGAGAAACAAGGTATCGACTAAATGCAGCTCCTTTACAAGAAGTGAAAGATTGGTTGTCCTTTTATGAAAAGTTTTGGAATGAAAGAGCGTTATTACTAAAGAATATATTGGAGGAATAGTTAGTGACAGAGTTACCGTTATATTTTTTTAGTAACGTATTTTTCTAAAATGTAATTTCAAAAAATTGAAGGAAGGAGTTTCTGAATGACAAATAGTGTAGCAGGTCGTAAGGTTGATGGTTTTTTAAGAAAAGAGAAAAAGTGGAAGAGTGAATTTGAAAAATTAAGACAAATAGTTTTAGATTGTGGCCTAACAGAAGATTTTAAATGGATGCACCCATGTTACACGTTAGATGGAAAAAAGAATATTGTATTAATTCACGGCTTCAAAGAATATTGTGCCCTTTTGTTTCACAAAGGTGCCTTGTTAAAGGATCCCAATAATATACTTATCCAACAAACGGAGAATACCCAGTCTGCACGCCAAATTCGATTCACCAATGTTCAAGAAGTAATGGACATGGAAAACATCCTAAAAACCTATATACATAATGCTATTGAGGTAGAAAAGGCTGGATTGGAAGTAGAATTCAAAAAAACTTCTGAATATACCGTCCCTGAAGAATTACAAGCTAAATTCAATGAAATGCCTGCATTGAAAACAGCATTTGAATCACTGACCCCCGGGCGACAAAGGGCATATCTTTATTATTTTTCTGGAGCCAAACAATCCAAAACTCGATATTCAAGAATTGAGAAATATATGCAGAAAATTTTAGATGGAAAAGGATTAAATGATTAGAATTTTATATATGTATGGAGGAATAGATAATGGCAGATATATCATTAGATTTTCAATTTAAGAGTCCAATTAATAAAGTATGGGAAGCCTTAACAAATTCAGATACTCTTGCACAATGGGTAATGGAAAATAATTTTAAACCCATTGTCGGATACAAATGTCAGTTTCGTAATGAGGAAATAGATTTAATTGTAGATAGTGAAGTATTAGTAGTGGACGAGCCTCATAAGTTATCTTACACATGGATAGGTGGTCCGATAAATACTATCGTCACATGGACATTGAAGGAAGAGGATGGAACAACATATTTACATCTCGACCATACAGGCTTCGACAAAGAAGATCAAGCATTCAACGGTGCGAAATATGGTTGGGCGTATAAGATTGAAGAACTTAATAAAGTGTTAATGGGAATCGAAGAAAAAGGAGTAGCTGAATGAGTTTTTTCAAAGATGCATTATCTATGTTTAAGAAAAGAGATTTATTATTTTTAGAAAGCTACAAAGAATCAGAAGATGTTTATACTTTCCTATTTGAAAAAGAGAATGATTTAAGCTGGATTGCTGGGCAACATGGTTTGTTTACCATAACTCATAAGAAAGTAAAAAACAAAACACGCCCATTTACTGTCGCAGCGGCTCCCGCAGAAAATGTGGTTAGAATAACCATGCGTATAAGCGAAAATCCAAGTGATTTCAAAAAAGCAATGCTAGAACTGAAACAGGGAATGAAAATAAACATGACTGGGCCAATAGGGTCATTTAGTCTAAAAGATAACAGTCCTTCTCTTCTCATCGCAGGTGGAATTGGCATTACACCATTTCGATCAATTTTAAAACAAATTGAGTCAGAAGGAAATGGCATCGGCAAGCCCATACATCTACTCTATTTGGATAGCAATAAGTCATTTATATTCAAAGATGAACTTGATGCGATTGCTAACAATACTTCAATCAGTGTGACGTACCTGGATTTAAGGGATGATTTAAATCAGGAGATAGATTTGTTTACCACCTTAAATAAGGATGATGGTAAGTACTTTATTGCAGGACCAAAGTCAATGGTGAAGTCGGTATCTGACTTTTTAAAGAGTAAACATATTCCGAAGAAGAATATCAAAAAGGATGCCTTTTATGGGTATTAGTAAATATGCGTTAGCAAACTGTTAACCTTTTGCTAACGCAATCCATAAAAAGCGGTGAATTCTTGTTAATTACATTACATGAATAATTTAGAAAATCCTTGATATACGCACTTTAAGCACACCCCGTTAAAGATATTACACACTCTCATCTTAAGGTACGGAATGATGTAATCTGGCCATTGCACTTGATATAAAAGAGGCTTTTCGTATGTTGTTTTAACTTATGGGAGGCTTTTTTTACTTTGCTATGAAAGTTTTGCGGTCTACCATAGTCTTATGGCTGTGGTTTTTCCTATTTTGTCATAATTGTTATTAGTTTTTGTAAAAAAGCGGGCTGAATACTAAAAACTAGTGTGGATTTTGATTTTAGTCCTAATTACAGCCAATTCTATGTGTATTTTTTGAAGTATGGATTCGAAGTTCGAGGTGGTGTGTGCGAAAAACTTGATTTGGGTGCGGAAATTTAAATATGAGTGCGAAAAATCAGGTTTGGGTGCGAATTTTACGATTTGAGTGCAAATCTTTGTTTGAGTGCGATAATTATCATTTATGTGCGAAAAGTGTCTTTTTTAGTGCGAGAATTAGAATTTGAGTGCGGAAATTCAAGTCACACTCGCGCACAATTACAAAACGATGCATCTATTAAAAACTATTTCGTAATCAGAAACAAATTGTAACCGATTAGAAAAGTTCTTGAAATGTACAATTGATACAATGAAAGAGGAACTATAATAACGTCGGGGAAAAGGAAGATTACGATGGAACCTCATGTTGTAACGGCACTAAAAGAATGGAAAACAGAAATACATACATTACTAGAGCATATTGATCAGGAATATGAAGAAACAAGAAGTGATTTACAGGTGTATACTTATAAGTACAACATTACGAAACAAGTCGTCCAATCTACCGTAAACGAAGAAATAATCCGTAATATTCGTGAACAATACCAAAAGCAATTTGAGTCAAAATTCAATGACTTAAAAGGATCGATAAAGGAACTGGAAGAAAGGAAAAAAGTCTATCAAATGTTTATTGATAAGATTGATAAAGTTTTGGAAAAAGGTGATGAGCGATCACCATCGATACAGGCCGAAACTTATTAGAGACCTCTTCTCATCGGTGAAACGATGAGAGGGGGCGTTTCTATTTCATAGTTATGGTATAAACCCATCAGTGTTTTCTACCAATATTTCTTTTCCGCCAATCGTCTCAACAGCTGCTCCAACTGATTGTAACAAATCTCCCGTAATCACAATTTTCTGTGCCTCGGTTAGTACATTCTTATCTAGCGCTGTGATTTCTTTTGTCACACCAAGTGCCTCTAAAATCTGTCCAATGGTTTGAATCCAAACACCTGTGGCCACTTTTATTTCTCCTTCACTCTCTTCTTTTAACATTAATAGTTTCAGTAACAGAATAGCTTCTACTGTTTGTCCTATTGCTTGTAGCCATACAGCTGCTGCTATTTGTTTTTCAATTTTTGAAATTTCTTCTTCAAGCTGATTCTGGTCCCTGTTTATCCTTTTCTTTTTCATAATGTGCCTCCTTAACTCAGGCGTATCAGATACAACCATGCATCTTGGTTTAGGGCCTATGAATACATTATGTTAAGTTATGACAAAAGGATAATGTGGATCTTTTTCATACTTTTGGTTTTCTAACCTAATGTGATATATCTGGTTTCTTACTTTTATCATTATTCAAAGGGGAAAAATGAAAGTCATGGTTATCTGTGACAGAAGCAAAGAAAATATCCTGTACTTCTAATCCTTCTCGTTTAAGTTTTTGAGTGAGCCAATGTACGTCCAACTTTAACTGGCTCAAAGTTTCAAATTCTATCTCTCCATCCATGATGACTGGGTAGGCTACCCCACCTGAAGTTTTGATAATTCCCAAATCCTCAATGGTTACAGTTGATTTCGCCGGTTTTTTATAAACGGTAAGTTTACCATTGGCCTCAACAATTGCGAGTTCCACATCGTTTACGTTAAAAATATCTTTCTCTCTGAGCATTTGTAATACATTATCGATGGAATAACGTATGTGTTGAAGATTATCAACTTGGAAGGTACCATTTCGGATTACAACCGTAGGTTCAAATGTTATCATTCTTCCAAATTTCCGATGGTTAATTTTCAGCTTTGTCACAATAAATTGAAGGACACCTATAGCTGCTATCGCAATAAAAGTATAAATATGTGGGATAGAAGGATCTGCTATATCTGCTCCGGCTACTGCACCCAATACTATGATAATTAAGAAATCAAATACTGGAACTTCACCAACTGACCTCTTTCCCATAATTAAGGTAACAATTAAAAGCCAAGGAATGATCGTAATAATTCGTCCGAGAACTTTTAAAGTATCTATCATTGATAAATCCATAATTTGAACTCCTTTTACCAAAAATTATGAAGGGAATTGATCTACATGTGGAACGAACATAAAGTGGGTTATGTGGGGGAGGAAGTATTGTTAAAAGGGAACCTTCGTTGGTTCCCTTTTCCAATGCTTTACAATAGACTTAGGCTTTAACGCGCATTCGGGAAGACTCTCTGAACCATTTCACCAAATTCCTCAAATAAGCCTTCCACGGGTTCACCACGTTGTATCTTATCACCATAATCCGTCATACGATCCACGAAATCTGGGTTACTGGACACATAAACATTGTCTATGTTGTTATCGGTACCCTTCACTTGTTGTGAAATTTTATCTTCAAGGTCTCTTCTTACGTCACCTTTTGAATCATCCTCAAGTACGACTGCCACATAAGCATTCCTATTAGTGACAATTACATTTGCGGACTTAACTTCAGTTAAGTCTTCAATCTTATCTTGCGCCTTATCTGCTACTCGCATGCGATTCCCTTGATTATTTTGGTTGTTATACCCGACATTTTGGAAGCCTTGATTCTGAGCGTTGTTTTGATTGTTCCCATTGTCTCTCGCTTCATTGTTCATCGCGCATCCTGTCATCAACAATAATGCAGCAACAAAGACTACAGCTCCTTTAACAAAACGCATGGATATTTCCTCCTTTTTAGTATTTATTCATTGTTAGATTTTCCAAAAAGTTTGATGTTATGTAAAAAAGGTGTTTCTTTTCACAATGAAAGGTATTTCTATGTGAAGTGTGGAATATATCTTGAAAGGTTTTTTCAATTTTTGAAGGATGTGCGAAACTATTTTCTAAGTCATACGTCCTATAATGGTGTATAAATATTTCAAAAATGTTACAAACGTAGTTTAAGATATTTCTAGAATGTGATACATTTATTTTAATTGGATATGTATTACCAGTTAGTATATCCACTATTTTCACAAAATTTAGAAAAGATGGAATATCTTGCTACTACTAATCCTGTCCAGAGAGGTAAGCTGTTAGGAGAATAAGCATGTTTCCAATAAATAAAGCTTGTCGTACGTTTACCACTAAATCGAGCAGGATATAAGGTTATTACTCAACTAGGGGCTAGGAGGAATTATTGTTGGAAAACTTTCATCCAGATTTATTAAGAGTTATAGAGAATATTGAGAAAGTGATGATTGGAAAAAGGAATGTAGCTGAGTTAAGCTTGGTTGCCTTACTTGCAGAAGGACACGTATTACTTGAGGATGTTCCAGGAGTCGGTAAAACGATGATGGTTCGTGCATTAGCAAAGTCTGTCAGTGCTAAATTTAGAAGAATTCAGTTTACTCCCGATTTATTACCGTCAGATGTAACGGGGGTTTCTATTTATAACCCAAAGGAATTGGAGTTTGAATTTAAACCAGGCCCAATCATGGGGAATATCATTTTAGCAGATGAGATTAACCGTACATCTCCAAAGACGCAATCTGCTCTCTTAGAAGGTCTTGAAGAGAAGAGCGTAACAATTGACGGTGTCACTCACTATTTGGATCGTCCATTCTTTGTAATGGCGACACAAAACCCAATTGAGTATGAAGGGACATACCCACTTCCTGAGGCACAGTTGGACCGTTTTCTTTTAAAAATGAAAATGGGGTATCCAGAAGTGAACGAAGAGCTTGAAGTCTTAAATCGTGCACAGAAAACACCGCCTATTGAGGATTTAGAGCCCATTATTTCATTAGAGGAGTTACGTGAACTACAACATCAAGTTCGTGAAGTAATTGTAGATGATACGTTAAAAAAATATATCGTGGATATCGCTACGCGTACTAGGTCACACGCTAGCATCTTCTTAGGTGTAAGTCCACGTGGTTCCATTGCGTTAATGAAATCTGCTCAAGCCTATGCATTTTTACATGGTCGTGATTACGTGATTCCTGATGATATTCAGTTTTTAGCTCCTTATGTATTTACCCATCGGATTATATTAAAATCGGAATCTAAATTTGAAGGTGTTTCTGCTGAGGGTGTTGTGAAGCAGATTCTTGGTAGGGTTTCGGTTCCGGTTCAAAGGCTTGTGAAATAACATGAAAAAATGGAAACCTTACTTACTAACGTTTAGTAAGCTTCTAATCCTATTGATCATATCGGGTATTGTATTTAGCTATGCTATGTTTCAGGGCGGATTCGTAAGTTGGTTCTTGTTTTATAGTTTTCTACCTTTTGCTGTTTACTCATTTTTATTAGTATTCTATCCAATTCGTGATTTTAAAGTTGAACGTATGATTACTCATAAAGAGAGGCTAGCGGGAGAAAATTTACCGATTCGATTAAGAATTACAAGAACAGTACCAATCCCATTATTCTTTATGATTGTGGAAGAGCAAGTTTCTGATAAAACAGCTAATCGATTCTTAACTTCCTTAAAGTCATTAGTAATACCTGGCTTTAAACGCCATTTTGAAATGACGTTTACCATCCATCGTGTGCCAAGAGGAGAGCACGAGTTCATGGGAATCCGATTAAAAGTAGGAGACTTATTAGGTCTTATTGAGAAGGAAGTAGTCATCCCCTTTGAAAATAGAATCCTTATATACCCAGCTTATGAGGATATGGTGTACAGACCTGTTGAACATCAATATGAACAAGGGATGACCTCATCCAATGTAAAGGTTCAGCGTGATACAACGATGGCGATTGGTGTTAGAGATTATCAACCAGGTGACCGGTTTTCTTGGATTAACTGGAAAGCCACAGCTAGAAAAAATGAAATCATGACCAAGGAATTTGAACAGAGACGTTCTCATGACGTTATGATTTTACTTGACCGGGATTCTTCAGGACAATTTGAGCGGGTTGTAAACTACGCCTCCTCGCTTACGAGGGCTATTTTAAAAAAGGGAGCTCAATGTGGGCTCACATCCATTGGAAGCGAAAGAACGGTCATTCCTTCCCGTGATGGAGAAGGACAGCTTCAGGCCATCCAGTACCACTTAGCTAAAGTAGAGGCAGATTCTGAACAGCCCCTACATAAGGTAATCGAGACAGAAAGGTTAAGTTTAGTACAGCAACCAATTATTATGGCTATTACATCTCGGATTGACCAAAAGCTACTAGAGGAGATGCGCCGGTTAACACTAAGAAATGCTCAAGTTTTCATTTTTGTTATTAAAAGTAATAACGAAAAACTAACTTCGGAGGAAGTTAAATTAAGGGCCAAAAGTGCTCAAAGTGGAGTATGGGTTCGCTTTGTCCATGAAGGGGAATTTAGCGATTCCTTTGTGGGGGTGAAACGATAATGGCAAAACAAAATGATCGATCATTTATAACGTTAATCCTCCATGTTTTTGGATTTCTATTACTATGGGAATGGATTCGTCCTTTAGAGGAAATCGCTGATACTGGCGACGTCCATGTTTTTCTACTCTTCATGGCAATTGGTCTGTTGCTATTTTATTTTAAAATTCACTGGGGGCTTAATATTGCCTTAAGTGTCATTTATATTTTCTATACTTTATATGTCCTTTTTCCAATTGAGGGGATCTTTAAGTTTCGAGAATGGTTTCCTTTTTATTTGGAGGACCTAAAATATAACAGCCAATTGGTTATACAAGCAGACTGGCAGGGAATGTCTAACCCATTTAGAACAACGTTATTCTTTGTTGTCCTATGGTTGATGGTCTACTTGATTCACTATTGGGTAACAACTAGAAAACGAATCTTTCTATTCCTGTTCTTTACGTTAATCTACATTACGGTATTAGATACTTTTACACCTTATGATGCCAAGATTGCAATTGTGCGTTCTGTGATTATCGGGTTTTTGGCACTTGGATTACTGTATTATGTCCGATTACTTGAACAGGAAGGGATTAAAGAAAAAGGAAAGTGGCTAAATAAATGGGCGCTCTCCTTAAGTATTATGGTTGGTTTCAGTTCATTAGTCGCCTATGCTGCACCGAAAGCAACACCTATCTGGCCAGATCCAGTTCCTTATTTAGAAGCCTATTATAAGCGTGGGGAAGACCCAGGTGGATTTAAGCGATCTGGATATTCACAAGATGATTCAAGCTTGGGTGGACCTTATATCGCGGATAACTCCCTTGTATTTTCAGCTGAGGTAGATGAACCCCACTATTGGCGTATAGAAGCGAAGGATGTATATACGGGCAAGGGCTGGGTTTCTTCTTTGCCACAGCAGCCTGTTAATTTTACAGCAGGAGAACTAGTTCCGTTTTCTGTTTTTCCAGAAGAAAGTAAAGGTCCAATCGAAAGAACGGCGAGAGTTCAATTCTCTCAAAACTTCTCTCAGCTAGCGTATCCTACGGGAATAAAAACGGTAGTTGACACAAATCCTGATGCAACTTTCCTTTTAGATGCATCTGTAGAAAAAATTACACCACAACGGAACGGTGTACCAACTCCACTTTCGGCAATTGAGTATTCGTATCACCTCCCACTTTATAGCTTAAGTGGAATGAAAGCAGCACAAACTACAGGCGGAATGTCACCAGATGTGGTTGCTCGATATACCCAGTTACCAGAAACGTTACCTGAAAGAGTTTCAGAGCTTGCTTTAGAAATTACAAAAGATGAAACAAACTGGTATGACAAAGCAGTTGCTATTCGGGATTATTTACGGAACGGCCAATATGTATATGATGAATTAGATGTTGCTGTTCCGGGTGAAGAAGATGATTACGTTGACCAATTCTTATTTGAAAGCATGAAGGGGTATTGTGATAACTTCTCTACCTCTATGGTCGTTATGTTAAGAACGCTGGATATCCCAGCTAGATGGACAAAGGGGTTCACAGAGGGAACGGTTACTGATTACTTATCAAATGGGCACGTTGTTTATGAAGTCCAAAATAGTAACGCCCATTCTTGGGTAGAAGTTTACTTTCCGAATGTCGGTTGGGTTCCGTTTGAGCCAACACCTGGATATAGTAACAATGCCAATATTAAATATGATCTAGAAATTGATTCTCCAGAAACAGAAGCTCCTGAGACCCCAGAGGTTGAACAGCCTGAAGAGCAAACTCCTGAGGAAGAAGAGGGTGCTGGAGCTTCAGGGAAAAATAGTTTCTCTTTTAGTGAGATGTGGGATTCCATTAAGCTTTTCTTTAATACGTATAAGAATTGGATGCTTGCTGGGTTAGTTATTATAGGTTTCATTAGTTGGCTCCTTTATAAACAGCGAGTTAAATGGCTTCCAAGATTTTTAATATTGAAATATAAACGGAAGAAGGATGTCGCCTCTTTTATGAATTCTTATATCTCATTACTAGATCAGTTCAGGAGATATGGTATTAAGTTCGAGGATGGTCAGACATTAAGGATGTATGCCAAATATATTGATTTCTTCTTCTCAACCAAAGATATGACAAAGCTAACGAAAGCGTATGAAAGTGCTTTATACGGACATCAAAAAGATGGGGATTTTGAAGATTTAATGAAATGTTGGGAAAACTTAATGAAGAAAACATTGTCTTGATTATCTTAACTTTGACTGTTAAAATACGTTTAAATTTAAGAACACCTAGTTCTTGAACAAATAGAAACTAGAATTCTGTCACAAGTTGACAGGTTCTAGTTTTTTATTGGGAAGCGAGAATCTAGTGTCCTTACATTTGGCGTTTTGAATCAAAGGCAAATTGAATAAACGAGGTGGCTAATCATGACAAAATCTGCTTTCCCTACACAGGAAAAAATTATTGTATTGGATTTCGGAAGCCAATACAATCAGCTAATCACCCGAAGAATTCGGGAGTTCGGTGTGTATTCTGAATTACATCCTCACACTTTGTCAGCTAGTGAGTTAAAAGAAATGAATCCTAGTGGAATCATTTTTTCAGGAGGACCTAATAGTGTATACGGTGAGAACTCTTTCCGGTGTGATGAAGAGATTTTTGACCTAGGTGTTCCGGTTCTTGGTATTTGCTACGGCATGCAACTAATCACTCATCTCTTTGGTGGAAAGGTAGAAAAGGCTTCTCATAGAGAATATGGGAAAGCGACATTGAAGGTTCAGGAAGACTCTCCATTATTCGATAATCTACCAAAAGAGCAAACGGTTTGGATGAGCCATGGTGACTTGGTAACACAAACACCTGAAGGTTTCCGTATAGACGGGACAAATCCTTCATGCCCAATTGCTGCTATGAGTAATGATGCAAAAAGAATTTATGCTGTGCAATTTCATCCAGAAGTTCGCCATTCTGAATATGGTAATGACCTTTTGAAAAATTTCGTATTCAACATCTGTGGGTGTAAAGAAGAATGGTCAATGGAAAACTTCATCGATTTAGAAATCCAGAAGATTCAAAAACTAGTGGGTGACAAAAAAGTACTTTGTGCACTAAGCGGTGGAGTGGATTCATCTGTAGTAGCAGCTTTAGTTCATAAGGCAATCGGCGATCAATTAACTTGTATGTTCGTTGACCATGGACTTCTTCGTAAAGGAGAAGCGGAGGGTGTAATGAAGACCTTCTCAGAAGGGTTTAATATGAACGTAGTTAAAATTGATGCACAGGAAAGATTTTTATCAAAGCTAGCGGGTGTCTCTGATCCTGAGAAGAAAAGAAAGATTATCGGAAACGAGTTTATCTATGTATTCGATGATGAAGCAACAAAATTGGAAGGTATTGAGTTTTTAGCTCAAGGGACGCTCTATACGGATATTATTGAGAGTGGAACAGCAACGGCACAAACCATTAAATCTCATCATAACGTAGGTGGTCTTCCAGAAGATATGCAGTTCAAACTGATCGAGCCGTTGAATACACTGTTTAAAGATGAGGTTCGTGCATTAGGAACGCAGCTCGGATTACCAGATGAAATTGTTTGGCGTCAGCCTTTTCCAGGTCCAGGTCTTGCCATTCGAGTTCTTGGTGAGGTCACGGAGGAGAAATTGAAAATTGTTCGTGACTCGGACGCCATTTTACGCGAAGAAATCAGCAACTTTGGTCTAGAGAGGGATGTATGGCAGTACTTTACTGTTCTGCCGGGCATTAAGAGTGTAGGTGTTATGGGAGATACAAGAACCTACGACCACACTATTGGTATTAGAGCGGTTACTTCTATTGACGGAATGACCTCTGATTGGGCTCGTTTACCTTGGGAAGTTTTAGAGAAAATTTCAACGCGTATTGTCAATGAGGTCGAGCATGTAAACCGTGTCGTATATGACATTACCAGTAAACCACCTGCAACGATTGAATGGGAATAATAACATTATTGGCGAACAATACCAAAAGTATTGCGTTTAATGTTCGTATTTTTTGTTGACATCCTAATTGGGTTCCGATACAATGAGGATTGTAATCATACTACAATTTAATGAAAACATTACGTCGTATAAAATCAGGAATATGGCCTGATCGTTTCTACCGAGCTACCGTAAATAGCTTGACTACGAGGTAATGTGATATATGGGTCTACTTTGTTTTGTTATGAACAAGGTATCCGTTTATTCACATGCCTTTGTAAGCACTCCGACGTTATCCTGTCAGGAGTGCTTTTTCGTTATATGGGACCTAGAGACAAAGCCCTATAACGTACAATAATTCCATTAGACTATAAATCTAACAAAGGAATTATGTGGTCACTCGGCTTAGAAGTGTGCGACGATAAGGAGGAGAAAAGAATGAAAAAGTTTTTCCAATTTGAAGAGTTGGGAACAAATTACCGCCGTGAAATTATCGGAGGTCTCACTACTTTCTTATCAATGGCATACATTCTTGTCGTCAACCCATTAACTTTATCATTAGCAGATGTTGATGGTTTAGATGATGCATTGAGAATGGATATGGGGGCTGTATTCGTAGCGACAGCACTTGCTGCTGCAATCGGTTCTTTATTAATGGGGCTTATTGCAAAGTACCCAATAGCATTGGCACCTGGAATGGGCTTAAATGCATTCTTTGCTTATACAGTTGTTTTAACAATGGGGATCCCATGGGAAACAGCTCTAACAGGTGTTTTACTTTCAGGAATTATCTTTATACTCTTAACTGTTTCAGGATTACGTGAAAAAATTATTAACTCTATACCTGCCGAACTTAAATATGCGGTAGGAGCAGGTATTGGTCTCTTCATTACATTTATTGGACTTAAGAACGCTGAAATTATTGTAGATAATCCTGCTACATTTGTAGGGTTAGGGAACTTAACAAATCCTAGTGCGTTATTAGCTATTTTTGGTCTTGTAATTACTGTTATTTTCATGACAAAAGGTGTAAAGGGCGGTATCTTTTACGGAATCGTTATTACAGCAATCGTAGGTATTATATTCAATCAAATTGATACACCGACAAAAATTATTGGTGATGTACCAAGTCTCTCACCAACTTTCGGTGCAGCACTTGACCCATTCTTTAATGGAATGGAAGGAATCTTTACGATTAACATGTTAGTGGTTGTACTAACTTTCCTCTTTGTAGACTTCTTTGATACAGCAGGTACATTAGTAGCTGTTGCAAATCAAGCCGGTCTAATGAAGGAAAACAAATTGCCAAGAGCGGGTAAAGCATTATTCGCAGATTCTTGTGCTACCGTAGCAGGTGCAGTTCTGGGTACATCTACTACTACATCTTATATTGAATCATCATCAGGGGTTGCGGCAGGAGCGCGTTCTGGTTTTGCTTCAGTTGTAACGGCAGGGTTATTTATCGTATCGATCCTGTTCTTCCCATTATTATCTGTAGTAACATCAGCGGTTACAGCACCTGCACTCATCATTGTCGGTGTCCTAATGGTTTCATCACTTGGAAAGATTGATTGGGATCGATTTGAAATTGCGGTTCCAGCATTCCTAACCATTATTGCGATGCCGCTAACTTACAGTATTGCTACAGGTATTGCGATCGGATTTATCTTCTATCCAATTACAATGTTAGTAAAAGGAAAAGTAAGAGAGATTCATCCAATTATGTATGGCTTGTTTGTAATATTTGTTCTCTACTTTATCTTCTTGATTTAATAAAACATGAAAAAAGCTCCTTTAGGTAAACCTGAGGGAGCTTTTCATTTTTATATAAAGTCTAGGCTTTTATTTGTTCACTCTTATGAGCATCAATCAATAGAAATACTGCTGTTATGATATGCATAACCATACCTACAAATGGAATCCACCCTATACAACTTGTGATAATACCTAAAATACTTCCGTGCTTATTCTGATTTTCACGTATAGAAAAGATGAGAGTAATAATATGGAGTGCAAGTAAAATATACAATGGTGTCCATGCTAATGAAAGAATGAGAAGCCCTCCTAAAAAAGGAATACCTAATAGAGCTTCTAAACCTCCAGTGATCCACTTTAGGATTGTCGATGTTTTCATATGCAATCACCTCACATTCTTCTTATTATATGTTCATACAAATCTTTTATTTATAAAAATGGATAGTTTGCGGTGCAATTAGGATAAAAAAGTTATTGTAGAAATATGTCGAATCTTGCTTGACGGAGGTTTATCTCCGTGATAAGATTAGAAACATCTTTTGCTAACAATGTGTCAGCGCTAATGAGGCGTTGACATGTTGTTTTTACTTTGATAGATTTATAGAGTTGTTTGAACATGACTCTTTAATTCGAAAAACTATTGACATATAATATTCTGTGTTATAAGATAGTATTCTTGCTGCTAAGCGATATAAAACATTAGTTGTTTTTACCAAGTATTTACTATTGAAATATAATGACATCCGTTATATAGTAGTTATCTTGGTCCGATAGGAAGCAAGGTGTCGGAATTATCTTTTGATAACTTCACACAAAAAATGCTATTGACATATAATAATTATATTGATATAGTATAAATCTTCACTAAATTTGTTCCTTGAAAACTGAACAAAGAAAAACGTCAACGTTAATTCAATTTTTTTATTTTATGAGCTATTCAAATCTTTTCTTTTATGGAGAGTTTGATCCTGGCTCAGGACGAACGCTGGCGGCGTGCCTAATACATGCAAGTCGAGCGAA
>NZ_BAAADJ010000013.1 GCF_039522365.1 Bacillus carboniphilus
TTCCCATCCCGAACACGGAAGTTAAGCTTCTCAGCGCCGATGGTAGTTGGGGGCTGTCCCCCTGTGAGAGTAGGACGTTGCCAGGTAAAGTGAAGCAACCTAATGGATTAGGTTGCTTTTTTGTATGGGTGATAGGGACATGTAGGAGAACTTTTCAGGATAGAGCATGTATTATTTCTGATAGAGGGCTAAACTTTTTTCGATAGCAGCCGAAAAGATAACCGGCTCTTGGTTAAAATTTAAATAAAAGCCGGTTACCAAGTACTTTATTTATTAAGATCCGGCTAAAGAAGAGCTACGGGTGTACGAATGGAGTACACCCGTAGCCTGAGTTCTGAAAAGAGTAGCCTGAGTTCTGAAAAGAGTAGCCTGAGTTCTGAAAAGAGTAGCCTGAGTTCTGAAAAGAGTAGCCTGAGTTCTGAAAAGAGTAGCCTGAGTTCTGAAAAGAGTAGCCTGAGTTCTGAAAAGAGTAGCCTGAGTTCTGAAAAGAGTAGCCTGAGTTCTGAAAAAGACTACATAATGAAAAAAATAAAAACCGGCCCAAAGTTGAAATGGCCGGTTCATGTAATAAAAATGCGAAGAGTTCCCTAAAAGATATTATTGATTTCTCATACCAATGCCGGTAATCCCAAGTATAATGGTGAACAAGGGGCTTAACAAGCAAAAGAATGTATACGGTAAATATTCTAAAGTCGGAACTCCCAGTACCCCAGTTAAGAATACTCCACACACACTCCACGGGACAAGAGGATTTACTACTGTACCTGCGTCTTCGAGAGATCTTGAAAGATGCTTTCTATCAATTCCTTTTTGATCATATGAATCGGCAAAGGCTTCCCCTGTTAAAAGAATGGAAAGGTATTGTTCTCCTACTAAAAGGTTTACTCCAAATGCACATGAAACTGAGGTCAAAATAGTAGATGCTCGTGACTTGAACCAATTTTTAATACCATGAAGCACGCTCTGAATGATTCCGAGGGTGAATAAGAGCCCACCTAATCCTAGAGCTAAGATTACGAGGGAAATGGTGAACATCATACTGTCAATCCCACCTCGAGTTAATAGATGATCGATTGTTTCTAAACCTGTATTTGACACATATCCATTGAATAGAATAGTAAAAATTTCTCCCATTCCTAGTGGTAAATGAATGAAACTAATAAGCAAGCCAGTAATGGAACTTACTGCAAGTGTAGCTAAGGCATTAACCTTTAACATGGCTAGTACAATAAGTAATAGAATGGGTAATAAACTATAGAAGTGTACTAAGTTTGTCTCTTCTAAACTACTCTGAAATTTATGGATTGCTGATAAATCAATTTGCTGACTTTCTGGAGAAAGAAAGGCCAAAACGATAGTAGTCAGGACAAATGCTGGTATTGTTGTCCAAGCCATATTTTTGATGTGTTCAAAAATATCCACATGTACAATGCTAGATGCTAAGTTCGTTGTATCTGATAAGGGAGACATCTTGTCTCCAAAGAAGGCACCTGAAATAATGGCTCCTGCTGTAATAGGTAATGAAGCATCAGTCGACCCAGCAATACCGATGAAAGCAATGCCTAAGGTTCCCGCTGTTGTAAAAGCACTTCCTATTGAAACACCTACGATGGCGCAAATGATAAAAACCATAGAATAAAAAAAGTCTGCTGTCGCTAATTCAAAGCCATAGTACATTATGGTTGGAATTGTTCCACTAATCATCCAGCTACTAATTAGAACGCCTATCATAAAAAATAGAAAAATCGCACCTAGTCCGGTCTGGGCACCTTTTATGACACCTTGTTCCATTTGTTTAAATGGAACTTTTTTTACCAGTCCATAGAGGAAAAGGAAAATAAGTGCAGAAATAATAGGTATGTGTGGTACTGTTTCAAGAAATATGATACTAGTACTCATTACACCTAAAGAAATTATTAGTATACAAATTCCTTCTATAAATGAAGGTGATATTACATTTTTAGTGTGAATCATGTTGTTCCCCCCAAAATAAAAAGAGCCCTGTTTCATATAGGGACGGAGAATACTCCGTGGTACCACCCTATTTGATGAAACAACGCTCATCCACTTAAAATTATGCCTTCGTAAAACAAGTAATGTATTTCGTGAAAAGTATGGCCTAGGTTTTCAGCATCCACCTAGTCTCTTGTGGCTGCACACACTTTCCCTACTGAGTTACTTTGAAGTAGATCCCTTATTTACTTTTTTACTTAAACGCTTTTATGCAATAAAGCGACAAGCGTTATTACTATAATAATGGGGTCGTTAAAATATGTCAACACAATTAACAATGGAAACTTATGTATCGAACCTAACAAGCATTTTTTAAAATAAATGTTAGATAAATTGCAAGTCTATCGATACTCAAACAGGGATAGAATAGATGTATATAAATTGCATCGAGAAGATTTTTTGTTGTATAATGAATGTCAAAGATAGTCAAAGTCAATATACTATAGGGTAGGAGGGGGCATGGTGAAAAATATATCTGACATCATCGAAGAGTACTTAAAGAAAGTTCTTGAATTAAGTAACCACGATGTTGTGGAAGTAAAGCGTAGCGAAATTGCAGATAAATTTCAATGTGTACCTTCACAAATCAATTATGTTATTAACACTCGATTTACTATTGAAAGAGGATATTTAGTTGAAAGTAAGCGTGGTGGTGGAGGGTTTATTCGAATTATGAAAGTAACTCATCAAGCACACGCACAGCTAATTGATCACCTCATGTCTCATTTACAATCAAAAATCAGTCAAGCAACGGCGATAGATGTCATTCAAAGACTATTAAATGAACGGGTTATAACTGAACAAGAAGCCAAAATTATGGTTAGTGTGATGGATCGCTCTGTTCTTCATATTCAACTACCTGAAAGGGATGAATTAAGAGCAAGGATTCTAAGAGCCATGTTAACGACATTGAAGTATAAATAATGGTGGAAAGTGAGAGGGAGCTATATGTTATGTCAAGAATGCCATCAACGTCCAGCCACTTTACATTTAACAAAGATTATTAACGGAGAAAAGACGGAAGTCCACCTTTGTGAACATTGTGCTCAAGATAAGGGCGATATGATGATGTTTCAAGGAGGACCTGGTTTTTCAGTCCATCATTTATTAGCAGGTATGTTAAGTGGTGAGAGTGGATTCCCGAAATCTAACAAGCAGCATTTCGACCAACCGCATGGTCTAAAATGTGATCATTGTGGGTTAACCTACCGTAAGTTTTCCGCTATAGGAAAATTTGGGTGTGCTCATTGCTATGAGAGTTTTAAAGATTCTCTTCAACCTGTTTTAAGAAGGTTACATGGAGGGAATACCGTTCATAGCGGAAAAATACCACAAAGAGCTGGTGGTACAATCCACACGAAAAAGAAGCTTCAAGAATTAAAAAATCATTTAAAGGACCTTATTGGTCAAGAGGAGTTTGAGAAGGCTGCACAAGTTCGAGATGAAATTCGTGCCTTAGAAAAGGAAATTAATTCTGCTTCTAAGGGAGGGGAAGAATAGATGTCTTTAGAGAAGTTTTTAAATCAAGTTGTGAGCTCGTGGATGAGTGAAGAGGGTCCACATTCAAGTTTTGTTTTAAGTAGTAGAATTAGGCTCGCGAGAAACCTGAAAAACCATGTTTTCCCTATTATTCTTTCCAATGAAGAGGCGAAAAGTCTTGTTCAAGAATTAGAACAAAAAATCTTACAATCTAATAAGGCTCCTTTACCATTAGAGCTTTTACGAATGGATAATCTTCAACCACTCCAAAAAAGAGTTTTAGTTGAAAAGCATTTAATTAGCCCCAATTTAGCAGAGGATTCAGCACATGGTGCGTGTCTTCTTTCTGAAAATGAGGAAGTAAGCATAATGATTAATGAGGAAGACCATATCCGCATACAATGTTTATTCCCAGGGCTACAACTCCAACAATCGTTGCAACTAGCCAATACATTAGATAACTGGTTAGAGGAAAAGTTAGACTATGCATTTGATGAAGAAAAGGGATACTTAACAAGCTGTCCTACAAATGTTGGAACAGGTCTAAGAGCATCCGTTATGATGCATCTTCCAGGGCTTGTGCTGACGCAACAAATGAACCGATTGATTCCCGCTATTAGCCAACTTGGGTTAGTGGTTCGAGGGATATATGGAGAAGGTAGTGAAGCTTTGGGTAATATTTTTCAAATTTCAAACCAAATTACCCTTGGTAAGTCAGAAGAAGATATTGTGGAAGATTTAACTACGGTAGTAACACAGCTTATTGAGCAAGAACGATCTAGTAGAGAAGCACTTGCTAATCAATCTGGCATACAATTAGAAGACAGAATCTTTCGTTCATATGGAACTTTGACGCACAGTAGAATTATTGAATCAAAAGAAGCTGCTAAATGTCTTTCTGATCTAAGACTTGGAATTGATATGGGGTATATAAAGGATGTAAGCCGCAATATACTGAATGAGCTAATGATTATTACGCAACCAGGATTTTTACAACAATATGCTGGAGGCCCGCTAAGACCTCATGAGAGAGATGTGAAGAGGGCTGCCTTAATTAGAGAGCGACTTAAACTAGAATCTAAAGGGTAGGAGGTAACACAAATGATGTTTGGACGATTTACAGAAAGAGCACAAAAAGTATTAGCGTTATCTCAAGAAGAAGCTATGAGACTAGGCCATAGTAATATTGGGACAGAACATGTACTTTTAGGTCTTGTTCGTGAAGGAGAAGGTATTGCAGCAAAAGCACTGTATGGCTTAGGCTTAAGTCCTGACAAGATTCAAAAAGAAGTGGAAAACTTAATTGGTCGAGGTAAAGACCAATCTCAAAATATACATTACACACCGAGGGCGAAGAAAGTTATTGAGCTATCAATGGACGAAGCAAGAAAATTGGGGCACTCATACGTTGGAACGGAACATATTCTTCTCGGCTTAATTCGCGAAGGAGAAGGTGTGGCTGCAAGAGTTCTAAATAACCTAGGGGTCAGTCTAAATAAGGCTAGGCAGCAGGTCCTTCAACTTCTTGGTAGTAATGAAGCAAGTGGTCACCAAGGGTCTTCTCATTCAAGCGCAAATACGCCAACATTAGATAGCCTTGCAAGAGATTTAACTGCAATTGCAAGAGAGGGCAGTTTAGATCCTGTAATTGGTAGAGGTAAAGAGATTCAACGAGTGATTGAAGTACTTAGTAGAAGAACAAAAAATAATCCAGTACTTATCGGAGAGCCTGGTGTCGGTAAAACAGCCATTGCAGAAGGGTTAGCCCAGCAAATCGTACAAAACGAAGTGCCGGAGATTCTACGGGATAAACGTGTTATGACATTAGATATGGGTACTGTAGTAGCTGGAACAAAATATCGGGGAGAATTTGAAGACCGGTTAAAGAAGGTTATGGATGAAATCCGTCAAGCCGGGAATATTATTCTCTTCATTGATGAGCTGCATACGTTAATTGGAGCGGGTGGAGCAGAAGGTGCCATTGATGCTTCGAATATCTTAAAGCCATCTCTAGCTCGTGGGGAACTCCAGTGTATTGGTGCAACGACCTTAGATGAGTATAGAAAATATATCGAGAAGGATGCTGCATTAGAGCGTCGTTTCCAACCTATAACAGTAGATGAACCTTCTGTAGATGAGTCCGTTCAAATTCTTGAAGGGTTACGTGATCGATATGAGGCTCACCACCGTGTGTCTATTACCGATGAAGCCATCTCAGCAGCAGTAAAGCTATCAGACCGCTATATTTCAGACCGTTTCTTACCAGATAAGGCGATTGATTTAATAGATGAAGCTGGTTCAAAAGTAAGGTTGCGCTCTTTTACAACTCCTCCAAATCTTAAAGAGCTGGAATTAAAACTTGAAGAAGTTCGAAAAGAAAAGGATGCTGCCGTTCAAAGCCAGGAATTTGAAAAAGCTGCTTCATTAAGAGATTCTGAGCAACGTTTACGTGAGCAGCTAGAAGAAACAAAAAAAGCATGGAAAGAAAAACAGGGGCAGGAAAATAATGAGGTAACAGTTGAAGATATAGCAGCTGTTGTTTCTAGCTGGACAGGAATTCCGGTTTCAAAACTAGCTCAAACCGAATCAGATAAATTGTTAAATCTAGAGGGCATCTTGCACTCTCGTGTAATAGGTCAAGATGAGGCAGTAAAAGCTGTTTCTAAAGCGGTACGCCGTGCAAGAGCTGGGTTAAAAGACCCAAAAAGACCTATTGGTTCCTTTATTTTCTTAGGTCCAACAGGTGTTGGTAAAACAGAGCTTGCTAGAGCCCTTGCAGAGGCAATGTTTGGTGATGAGGATGCTATGATTCGGATTGATATGTCTGAGTTCATGGAGAAACATTCAACTTCCAGACTTGTAGGATCACCTCCTGGTTATGTTGGATATGATGAAGGGGGACAATTAACAGAAAAGGTTCGAAGAAAGCCATATTCTGTTATTCTTTTAGATGAAATCGAAAAGGCTCACCCTGATGTTTTCAATATTCTCTTACAAGTTTTAGAGGATGGACGATTAACGGATTCTAAAGGTAGAACAGTTGACTTTAGAAATACAGTTTTAATTATGACATCTAACGTAGGTGCTGAGGCATTAAGACGCAATAAATATGTTGGCTTTAGTGTTCAAGACGGAGAACAAGACTACAAAGATATGAAAGGGAAAGTAATGGAAGAGCTTAAGAAAGCATTCCGCCCTGAATTTATAAACCGTATTGATGAAACGATTGTTTTCCACGCGCTTGAAAAGCCACACCTTACTGAGATTGTAAGTCTAATGTCTAGCCAATTAACAACTCGCTTGAAGGAACAAGACATTTTACTTGAGTTAACTGATGCAGCGAAGGCTAAAATTGCTGAAGAAGGCTACGATCCAGAGTATGGTGCTAGACCACTGAGAAGAGCTATTCAGAAGCATATAGAAGATCGCTTATCTGAAGAGCTGTTAAAAGGCCAAGTATTAACTGGACATAAGGTTATTGTTGATGTCCAAGATGGGGAATTTAAAGTAATATCTCAATAAAATAAATAAAAACATACAAAAGGAAGGTACTCATGCTGCCTTCCTTTTGTGTATAGCTTGAATAAGCTTGTACATTTTACATGATACAATCAAAACATCTTGTACAACTTGCATAAAATTTTACATTTATCTGTATGGTGTAGAGAGGAGAAAAATTTTTTGAGTAAAGTAAAAACAAAGTTCGTATGTCAAGAATGTGGATACGAATCTCCTAAATGGATGGGGAAATGCCCTGGTTGTCATCAATGGAATACTCTGCAGGAAGAGAAACAAAAGAAAACGAGGTTAGGGAGTAGCGGTGCCTTTCAACATACATCCCAATCTATGTCAAAGGCTGTTCCGTTAAAGGATATTGAAAGTATAGAGGAACCTCGGATTTTGACGGGGATGAAAGAACTGGATCGTGTATTAGGTGGCGGAATTGTTCCGGGATCACTGGTTTTAATTGGTGGAGATCCGGGTATTGGTAAATCAACCCTATTGCTTCAGGTTTCAGCTTTACTAGTACATAGAAATCAAGGTGTCCTTTATGTTTCAGGTGAGGAGTCAACAAAACAAACGAAATTAAGAGCCAACCGTCTTTCGATTGCCACGGATCAATTATATGTCTATAGCGAAACAAACCTAGAAGAAATTTTGTCTGCGATTGATGAAATACAGCCTCAATTTGTAGTAATTGATTCCATCCAAACCGTTTATCATTCAGCGGTAACTTCTGCACCAGGAAGTGTATCTCAAGTTAGAGAATGTACGTCTGAACTAATGAGAATTGCTAAAACAAAAGGGATTGCTATTTTCATAGTTGGTCATGTAACAAAAGAAGGATCCATTGCTGGACCAAAACTGCTGGAACATATGGTAGATACTGTTCTTTATTTTGAAGGGGAAAGACACCATACATTTCGAATTATAAGAGCGGTGAAAAATAGATTTGGATCGACGAACGAAATGGGTATTTTTGATATGAAGGATACGGGACTTGAAGAAGTAGAAAATCCATCTGAAATCTTTTTAGAAGAACGTTCAAAAGGTTCATCAGGTTCAACCGTTGTTGCCTCGATGGAAGGTACAAGGCCAATGTTAGTGGAAATTCAGGCCCTAATAACGCCGACTAGTTTCGGAAACCCTAGGCGAATGGCTACGGGAACAGATCATAATCGGGTATCTCTTATAATGGCTGTTTTAGAAAAAAGGGTAGGGCTTTTACTTCAGAACCAAGATGCTTACCTGAAAGTAGCGGGTGGGGTAAAGCTAGATGAGCCTGCCATTGATTTGGCCATTGCGATAAGTATCGCTTCTAGCTTTAGAGACCAGCCAACCAACCCTGGCGATTGTTTTATTGGAGAAGTTGGGTTGACTGGGGAAATACGGAGGGTAACCCGGTTAGAAAATCGAATACAAGAAGCACATAAGCTAGGATTTCAACGAGTGATTGTGCCTAAATTTAATTTAGATTCTATTAAAATCCCACCAGGTATTAAAGTGGAGGGAGTCTCAACACTTCAGGAGGCGTTAAAAACAGCATTAGGAGGATAACATGGACGAGAAAAAGCTGGGCGACAAAAAATTAAGCGATATCTTACAGTTCATTGCTCCCGGAACACCTTTGCGAGAAGGGGTGGATAATGTACTACGAGCCAACACAGGTGGACTCATTGTAGTGGGATGTAATGAAAAAGTAGAAAGTGTTGTGGATGGAGGTTTTCATATTGACTGTACCTTCACTCCAAGCCATTTATACGAGCTTGCAAAAATGGACGGGGCTATTGTTTTAAACGAAACAGGTACCCGGATTCTCATTGCAAACGCCCAGCTATCTCCAGATCCGTCTATTCCTTCTGGTGAAACAGGGATGAGACACAGAACAGCAGAGCGTGTGGCCAGACAAACGAAAGCACTCGTTATTGCTATTTCCCAAAGAAGAAATGTTATCACACTCTACCAAGGTAGTTTTAGATATGCCTTAAGAGATATTTCAGTCATACTTACTAAGGCTAACCAGGCTGTTCAGACACTTGAAAAATATAAAGTAGTTTTAGAACAAAGTATTGCAAACTTAAGTATCTTGGAGTACGAGGAATTTGTAACCTATAGTGAACTATTACAAATATTGAAACATTTTGAAATGGTTTTACGAATCAAAAATGAGCTTGTAGCGTACTTGTATGAACTAGGAACGGAAGGTAGATTGATTAAATTACAAATGAATGAACTCGTATATGATCTTGAAGAGGAAGCAAAAATGATTATCAGAGACTATTCTTTTGATAAAAAAGTGAAACCTTCTGACGTTCTAAAACGTTTTCAAGATATAGTAGGTTCTGAAATGCTAGATGATACCCACTTGTTAAGATTGTTAGGGTATACAGGAATAATCCATCTGGACGAGGTCATTTATCCAAGAGGTTATCGAATCCTTAGCAAAATTCCAAGAATTCCCCCATTAGTGGTGGAAAATTTAATTCACTCGTTTAAAGGACTTCCTCATATTATCAATGCTTCAGTAGAAGAGTTAGACGATGTTGACGGAATTGGCGAGGTTAGAGCGAGGAAGATTAAAGAAGGACTGAAATTTATCAAAGAGCAATTATATGCAGACAGACAATTATAGCTCTGGAATGAATTTGACATTTTTTTGAAAGGGGTGCTAACCTAGAAATAATTACGTAATTAAGTCATTTATTGTATATTGGTATAACATTTCAATTTCGATTTCTTTACAATTTTAAGAAACCGTTGTAATAGAGCGTTTCAAAAATCTATTTTTGTTTATAATGTTTAAAAGGAGGTGAAGAAATGTTAAAACGAATTGTGCAAGCTTGTTTTATCATTACAGGGGTCACAATAGGTATCTTTTTTATTCCAACAGTTTTAACAGTTCTTGAACTAAGTGATGTTCGATTTATAGCGAATCCATATGCAACTGCCATTATAGGTGCTATTATTTTTTATCTTATTACTTTTTGGGCGGTTGATTATGTAGTGAATTTTGTGAAATGGGTTGAGGAATCACTCATTAAAGCCCCGATTACTGATATTTTATTCGGTAGTTTAGGTTTAATTGTAGGTCTATTTGTTGCCTTTTTAATTGGTTTTGCCCTGAATGCTATTCAAGTTCCTGTAGTAAATACAGTGGCTCCCATTTTACTAACTTTAATATTTGGTTACTTAGGTTTCCAGGTTGGATTTAAGAAAAGAGATGAATTGATGAGTCTCTTTACACAAGCAGGAAAATCTAAGAAAAAGGGACAAGAGCAAGACGATATGGCGGACATGGGGAAAGAATTTAAAATTTTAGATACGAGCGTCATCATTGATGGTAGAATTGCGGATATTTGCCAAACAGGCTTTTTAGACGGAACGATTATTATTCCTCAATTTGTTTTAGAAGAGCTTCAACATATTGCGGATTCATCCGACGTGTTAAAGCGTAATAGAGGTCGAAGAGGATTAGATATTTTGAATCGAATTCAAAAAGAACTATCGATTAAAGTAGAAATTTA
Source organism: Bacillus carboniphilus (assembly GCF_039522365.1). Taxonomy (GTDB): domain Bacteria; phylum Bacillota; class Bacilli; order Bacillales; family JC228; genus Bacillus_BF; species Bacillus_BF carboniphilus. The sequence continues at coordinate 10,518 of NZ_BAAADJ010000013.1, forward strand.
TGAAGGCGATTTTGAAGAGATCTCCGAGGTAGACAGTAAATTAGTGAAGCTAGCAAAGCTAATGAATGGATATGTTGTTACGAATGATTACAACTTAAATAAAGTTTGTGAATTACAGGGTGTATCCGTATTAAATATAAACGACTTAGCTAATGCTGTGAAGCCGGTTGTGCTTCCAGGGGAAGAAATAAACGTACAAGTTATCAAGGATGGAAAAGAGCAAAATCAAGGGGTTGCCTACCTAGATGATGGCACCATGATTGTTGTAGAAGAAGGTAGAAATTACATTGGAAAGCGCATTGATGTATTAGTAACAAGTGTTCTTCAAACATCTGCAGGTCGAATGATCTTTGCTAAACCAAAACTATTAGAAAAAGCCTTATAATTAAACAAGGGAGAGCGAGTCAGATGAGTTATGTAGTCATCATTCCTGCAGCTGGCAGTGGAAAACGAATGAATGCAGGGAAAAACAAGCTCTTTCTTTCTGTTCAAGAGGTACCGATTATTATTCATACCCTACGAGTGTTTGATTCAGATGAAACCTGTAAAGGAATATATTTAACCATTAACCCAGCTGAACGTGATATTTTTCAAGAACTCCTTACTGAGTATAAAATTCAGAAGGTAAAGAGACTCATTCCTGGAGGAAAAGAACGGCAGGATAGTGTGTATGAAGCTGTTAAAGTGATAGAGGAAGAAGGAATTGTTCTAGTACATGATGGGGCTAGACCTTTTATCCGTACAAACACTATTCGTGAATTAGTGGAAAAAGCGGCTGAAAAAAAAGCTGCAGTTGTTGCTGTTCCGGTTAAAGACACCGTAAAGAGGGTAGAAAATTTCCAAGTCGCAGAGACTTTAGACCGATCTAGCTTGTGGGCGGCCCAAACCCCACAAGCTTTTCATATTTCTTTATTAAAGAGAGCACATGAAATGGCGGAGCGGGACCAATTTTTAGGGACAGATGATACGAGCTTGGTTGAGCGTCTAGGAATTCCAGTTGCAATCATAGAAGGGGAATACGATAATATTAAATTAACAACGCAAGAAGACTTATATTTTGCGGAAGCGATTTATTTAAAACGAGAGAGAAGAAAAGAGGAAGACCATGTTTAGAGTTGGACAAGGGTTTGATGTTCATGCATTTGAACAAAATAGACCACTCATTATCGGAGGAATTACAATTCCATATGAAAAGGGATTAAAAGGGCATTCAGATGCTGATGTTCTACTGCATGCAATAAGTGATGCTATTTTAGGTGCCATTGGTGAGGGAGATATAGGAAAGCATTTTCCTGACACAGATGAAGCTTTCAAGGATGCAGATTCTGCTGAACTTCTAAAGCAAGTATGGAATCTTGTAAAAGAAAAAGGCTATAGCCTAGGTAACCTAGACTGTACCATTATTGCACAAAAACCAAAAATGGCTCCACATATCCCTGCAATAAATGCAAGAATAGCCGAGCTACTAGATGCCGATTTGGATCAAGTGAATACGAAAGCAACTACAACTGAAAAGTTAGGTTTTACAGGTAGAGAAGAAGGGATTGCAGCCCTAGCTGTAGTTTTTTTGACGAAGTCATAGCTTCTACCATCACGAAAAGGAAGTTAGGCTTTATCCTATACTGTGAACATGATAAAATACAAACGATATTGTAGAGTATTTAAAGGAGGCCTGTTTTAGGCTATGAAGGAAATTCGTGTACGTTATGCCCCAAGTCCAACAGGACATTTACATATTGGAAATGCTAGAACAGCACTGTTTAATTATTTGTATGCAAGAAACCAAAATGGTAAGTTTATTATTCGAATTGAAGATACAGACCAAAAGCGAAATGTAGAAGGTGGAGAAGAGAGCCAACTTACACATTTGAAGTGGTTAGGTATCGATTGGGATGAAAGCGTTGATGTTGGTGGGGAGTATGGCCCTTACCGCCAGTCCGAGAGAAATGAAATCTACAGCCGTTATTATAATGAGCTTCTTGAAAAAGGTCTTGCGTATAGATGTTATTGTACAGAAGAAGAACTTGAGGCGGAAAGAGAAGAACAAGCTAGCCGTGGAGAAACTCCTCAATATTCAGGAAAATGCCGCCATCTAACAGATGCGGACCGTGAACGTTTAGAATCTGAGGGTCGTAAGCCGAGTATTCGTTTCCTAGTACCAAAAGGAAAGGAATATCGTTTTAAAGATATGGTAAAAGATGAGGTCTCTTTTGAGTCTGAAGGGATTGGTGACTTTGTTATTGTAAAAAAGGATGGTATTCCAACCTACAATTTTGCAGTAGCAATTGATGATCACTTGATGGAAATTACACATGTCCTTCGTGGAGACGACCACATTTCAAATACACCCAAACAACTAATGATTTACGAAGCTTTTGGATGGGATGCTCCTGAATTTGGCCATATGACACTAATCGTAAATGAAAGCCGTAAGAAGCTCTCTAAGCGTGATGAGTCCATTATTCAATTTATTGAACAGTATAAAGAGTTGGGATATCTTCCAGAAGCGCTTTTTAACTTTATTGGCTTACTAGGTTGGTCTCCAGGTGGAGAGGAAGAAATCTTCTCTAAAGAGGAGTTCGTTGAGAAGTTCGACCCTAACCGTTTGTCCAAATCTCCAGCGCTATTTGACTCCCAAAAGCTGACTTGGATGAACAACCAATACATTAAGAAACTTGATTTAGATAAATTAGTAGAGCTTTCGGTACCACATTTGGTTAAGGCAAATAGAGTTTCTGAATCTAGGGATTCGACAGAGGATGCTTGGGTTCGAAAGCTAATTGCTCTATATCAAGAGCAAATGAGCTTTGGGGCAGAAATTGTTGAGCTTTCAGAGTTGTTCTTTAAGGATGAATTGTCGTATGATGAAGAGGCAAAGGCAGTTTTAGCTGAAGAACAAGTTCCAGAAGTACTCACTTCTTTTAAAGAAAAGATGGAAGCACTAGAGAATTTTGAGGCTCAAGAAATTAATGCTGCAATTAAACAGGTTCAAAAGGATACCGGACATAAAGGTAAAAAGTTATTTATGCCAATTCGTGTGGCGACTACAGGTCAAACACATGGGCGAGACTTACCTGATACAATTGAGTTACTAGGAAAAGACAAAGTAATTGTCCGACTAAACGCAGTTTTATGAACAATAAGATGCATAAGATAATATAGTATGTATAAACCTTATAGTAACAAAGCAGTGACGAGGAGAAGTAAAAAGATGATGCTTTTTAGAGAGAACCATCACCGGCTGAAAGTGGTTTAAGCCTCTCATCTTTTGAAATGCACCTCTGAGCCCTTTTTCAAAAGGATTTAAACTGAGTAGAAAAAGGCGGTTAACACCGTTACATGTTTCAAGCCGAAATGAATGAGTACTAATCCGTTCATTTAAGCAGAGTGGAACCGCGTGCTAAACGTCTCTGTCTATACAGAGGCGTTTTTTTATGTTCAATAAAACTTATGAGGGGGTGTTAAGCATGTTTAGAATGATGAAAGAAGACATTGAAGTTGTGTTTGATCAAGATCCAGCAGCGCGCAATAAGTTGGAGGTTATTTTAACTTATTCAGGTTTGCATGCTATTTGGTCTCACCGCATCGCACATGCGTTTTATAAAAAAAGATTCTTCTTTATTGCCCGAGCAATTTCCCAAATTAGCCGTTTCTTCACAGGTATCGAAATACATCCAGGAGCGAAAATTGGGAGGAGATTTTTTATAGACCATGGCATGGGTGTGGTTATAGGAGAAACGTGTGAAATTGGAGATAATGTGACGGTTTTCCAAGGGGTAACCTTGGGAGGAACAGGAAAAGAAAAAGGGAAAAGGCATCCGACAATAAAAGATAATGCATTGATCGCTACAGGGGCCAAAGTTCTGGGGAACATCACAATTGGTGAAAATGCAAAGATCGGAGCGGGATCTGTCGTTCTTAAAGAAGTACCCCCTAACTCAACGGTAGTCGGAATTCCTGGTAAGGTGGTTATTCAGGACGGGGTTCGAATTAACAAAGATCTAAACCATTGTGATTTACCCGACCCAATTGCCGATCGTATGAAAACATTAGAAAATGAAATACAACAATTACGTCAGGAACTAGCATCTATTAAGAAAAGTGAAGGGAGCGAGCGCTCAAATGTCCATTCAAATTTATAATACGTTAACCAGAAGAAAAGAAGAGTTCACGCCTTTAGAACCAGGGAAAGTAAAAATGTATGTGTGTGGACCAACTGTCTATAACTATATTCATATTGGCAATGCACGGCCTGTTATTGTTTTTGATACCGTTCGACGTTACTTGAAATTTAGAGGCTATGATGTTCAGTATGTTTCTAACTTTACAGATGTAGATGACAAAATCATTAAAGCAGCTAATGAGCTAAAAGAAGATGTAAATACTTTAACTGAAAGATTTATTGAAGCATACTTTGAAGATGTTACAGCGTTAGGATGTGGGAAAGCGGATATTCACCCACGTGTAACGGAAAATATGGACATCATTATTGAATTCATTCAAAAACTGATTGATAAGGGGTACGCTTATGAATCAGGCGGGGATGTATATTACAGAACAAGACGATTTGAAGGATATGGGAAGCTTTCGCACCAATCGATTGACGAATTACAAGTTGGTGCTCGTATTGAAGTAGGGGAGAAAAAAGAGGACCACCTAGACTTTGTCCTATGGAAAGCTGCTAAAGAGGGTGAGGTAAAATGGGATAGTCCATGGGGAGCTGGACGTCCAGGATGGCATATTGAATGTTCTGCTATGGCAAGAAAATACTTAGGAGACACCATAGATATCCATGCAGGAGGACAGGATTTGGCATTCCCGCACCATGAAAATGAAATTGCACAATCGGAAAGCTTAACAGGGAAGACATTTGCTAACTACTGGATGCACAATGGTTATATCAATATTGATAATGAGAAAATGTCAAAATCTCTAGGGAACTTTATTTTAGTACACGACATTATTAAAAATATAGACCCTCAAGTATTGCGGTTCTTCATGCTATCGGTTCATTATCGACATCCAATTAACTACAGTAAAGAACTGGTTGAAAATACGGAGAAAGGCCTTGAGCGATTAAAAACATCATACCAAAACCTAAAGTACCGAAAAGAAACAAGTGCAAATCTAGGGGATTATGACGAGAAATGGTTATCTATTATTGATAATTTACACCAGGAATTTGTCCGAGAAATGGATGATGACTTTAATACAGCAAACGGAATATCTGTTTTATTTGAACTATCAAAGCAAGCAAATTACTATCTATTAGAAAAATCATCATCTATCGCAGTCTTAGATGCCTTTATGAACAAATTTGAAGAGCTTTTCTCTGTATTAGGCCTCACATTGGAAGAAAATGAGCTATTAGATGAGGATATCGAGCATTTGATACAAGAGAGAATAAATGCTAGAAAAAATCGAGATTTTGCCTTAGCGGATGAAATTAGAGATCGTTTAAAAGAACAAAATATAATATTAGAAGATACTCCTCAAGGTACAAGATGGAAGAGGGGATAAAGATGTTAGATGAAGGAAATTCTTTAGACGTAAAACAACTAAATAGTCTTCCGTTGGCATATATGGGTGATGCCGTTTTTGAAGTTTATGTCAGGCATCACCTTCTGTATCACGAATCTGTAAAACCGCACAGGCTACATAAGGAAGCGACTAAATATGTGTCAGCAAAGGCACAAGCATCAATCGTTCACAGCCTTCTAGAATTGGAATGTCTAACAGAGGAAGAGATAGCTGTTATCAAAAGAGGAAGAAATGCAAAATCGTCCACTATACCAAAGAATACAGATGTACAAACTTACAGGTATAGCACTGGTTTTGAAGCTTTAATAGGATACTTATATTTACTTAAGAGGATTGACCGGGTGGAAGAGTTAATCGCGAAGTCCTTTGAATTAATCAAAAAGAGGAAAGGAGGAATTGGGGATGGAAAATGAATGGATTTTCGGTAGGAACCCTGTTCTTGAAGTGTTAAAAACAGGTAGAGATATCCAAAAATTATTAATCGCTGAAGGCTCTCAAAAAGGTAGTGTCCAACAAATCTTAAGAATGGCAAAAGAGCAGTCCATTATTATTCAACAAGTTCCAAAGAAAAAACTGGACCAGATGTTTGATGGACCACATCAAGGAGTTGCTGCACAAGTCGCTGCATACCAGTATGCTGAGCTAGATGATTTATATAATGTAGCTCGAACTAGAAACGAAGCTCCATTTTTTATCATTTTAGATGAGCTGGAAGACCCTCATAATCTCGGTTCCATCATGAGAACGTGTGATGCTGTTGGGGCTCACGGAATTATTATTCCTAAGAGAAGATCTGCAGGTTTAACAGCTACTGTGGCAAAAGCGTCAACAGGAGCCATCGAACATATCCCAGTTGCAAGAGTTACAAATTTAGCGAGAACGATTGAAGATTTGAAAACGGAGGGTGTGTGGATTGTCGGTACAGATGCTTCTGCCACTCAGGACTATCGACAATTAGACGGAAATATGCCAATAGGATTAGTCATTGGTAGTGAAGGAAAAGGGATGAGTCGGTTAATAAAAGAAAAATGTGATTTCCTTATTTCCTTACCGATGAAGGGGCATGTTACATCTTTAAATGCTTCTGTTGCAGCTTCTATTCTAATGTACGAGGTATTCAGAAAGCGTTACTCGATTGGTGAGTAGATATGGATATTCTTCTTGTGGATGGCTATAACATTATTGGCGCATGGCCAGAGCTACAAGCGCTAAAAAGTAAGGATTTATCTTCAGCTAGAGATCGTTTGATTGAAAAGATGGCTGAGTATCAAGCCTATACGGGGTATAGGGTGATTGTGGTGTTTGATGCCCACTTTGTACAAGGAATTGAAAAAAAATATAAAAACTTTAAGGTTGAAGTTATTTTTACTAGAGAGAATGAAACAGCAGATGAAAGAATTGAAAAATTAGCCATTTCATTATCAAACATTAAGACGCAGGTACATGTTGCTACATCTGATTTCACTGAGCAGTGGGTTATTTTTGGACAAGGTGCACTGAGGAAATCGGCCCGAGAGCTCCTGATTGAAATGGAGAGCATTGAAAAAAGAATTGAAAAAAATGTGCAAAAGTCTTTCCAGAAAAAACCCAAATCAAAAATTCCGCTATCAGATGAAATCGCAGAAATATTCGAAAAATGGAGAAGAGGCGGACAATGACAGGTTGACGCCTCAAAAAGCCCTACTGTATAATATTGCTATCTAACGCGCTGCGGTCGGGGGGAGCTAAAGGGTGAATTCGAACTTCGGGGAAAACCAACAAAGTGCTTACAAACAGTTAGAAGACGAAGAAATTGTGGACCTAGTGCATCAGGGGGAGAGCGAAGCGCTTGACTACCTAATCCAGAAGTACCGTAATTTTGTTAGAGCAAAGGCTAGATCCTATTTTTTAATTGGGGCAACAAAAGAGGATATCGTCCAAGAGGGGATGATTGGCCTCTATAAAGCTATTCGTGATTTTAAAGAGGACAAGCTTACTTCATTTAAAGCCTTTGCAGAACTTTGTATTACCAGGCAGATTATCACAGCGATTAAAACGGCTACAAGACAAAAGCATATACCGCTTAACTCATATGTATCGTTGGACAAGCCTATTTACGATGAGGAGTCAGACCGTACTTTGATGGATGTAATTTCAGGTGCTAAAATCATGGACCCGGAAGAGCTTATTATCAGTCAAGAAGAGTTTGATAATATCGAGGTTAAAATGTCTGAGATCCTAAGTGATTTAGAGCGAAAAGTCTTATCGCTTTACTTGGATGGACAGTCCTATCAAGAGATTTCAGAAGAGTTAAACAGGCATGTGAAATCAATAGATAATGCCCTTCAGCGGGTAAAACGGAAGCTTGAACGTTATTTAGAAATAAGGGAGATTACACATACTTCCACTTAGTGTACTCACACCTTAGTTTGACAAGTCTCTAGGACCGTGATAAAGTTTTAAAGACGTATAGACGAAATTAGGTGTTGATCTTTTATGACTAAAAGAATAGTTTTATCTTGTGCTGAATGTGGATCAAGAAACTATTCAACAGATAAAACTAAGCCGAGTGTTGAACGCTTAGAATTGAAGAAGTTTTGTAGCACATGTAATGCTCATACGATTCATAAGGAAACGAAATAATAGATTCTTTTGACTTGTTATAGATTTTCAGTTGGGGGTTAGCTTCATGCAAAGCGTAGTTGGTATCTTTCGTAATGTTGTAAGTGAAATGAAAAAGGTCAGCTGGCCTAAGAAAAAAGAGTTGACTCGATACACGATCACAGTACTTGTGACAGTAACTTTAGTTTCTCTTTATTTTGCTGTTGTAGACGTAGGAATCTCTTCAATTATTGACTTGATTCTTGAATAACTTGCTTTATTCAATGGTATAATGGTAAATATTAAGAAATGTGACAAGACCCGGTAACGGGTTTTTTCATTGTTTAAAAGAGTTTTTATACCGAATTTCGGGTTTCTTGATTTGATATTGAGTGGGGAGGGAAGGACAAGACGTCCACTTGCATGGAAAAGAATTGGTATGTTGTTCATACTTACTCTGGGTATGAAAATAAAGTAAAAGCAAATTTAGAAAAACGTGTTGAATCCATGGGAATGCAAGATAAGATTTTTCGCGTCATAGTTCCTGAAGAAGAAGAGACAGATATTAAGAATGGTAAGAAAAAAGTTGTAAAGAAGAAAGTGTTCCCTGGTTATGTGTTAGTTGAGCTTGTTATGACGGATGACTCTTGGTACGTAGTTCGAAATACGCCAGGAGTAACTGGGTTTGTAGGCTCGACAGGATCGGGGTCAAAACCAACTCCCCTATTACCGGATGAAGTAACATCAGTTTTAAAACAAATGGGACTTGAAGAAAAAAGAGTGGAAACTAATTTTGAAATTGGTGAAACGGTTAAGGTTAATGAAGGTCCATTTGCTAACTTTACAGGGTCTATTGAAGACTTAGATGCAGATAAGCAAAAGGTTAAAGTGTTAGTTAATATGTTTGGTAGAGAAACGCCTGTAGAGCTTAACTTTGGCCAAATTGATAAATTATAACGAAACGACTTGAAATCGACATTAAAAAGTGATAATATTTTTTAAGTCGGTGTGTCTATGGATTGATACAACCGTTATAACTAAGTTTTTATATGCTCATGAAGCATTGATAAGAGTGGGAGGGTTAAACCCTATTACCACATCACGGACTTTAAGGAGGTGTGTCTCGTGGCTAAAAAAGTAATTAAAGTTGTAAAGCTTCAAATTCCTGCGGCTAAAGCTAATCCAGCTCCGCCAGTAGGTCCTGCACTTGGTCAAGCTGGTGTTAATATCATGGGATTCTGTAAAGAATTTAATGCGCGTACAGCCGATCAAGCCGGCCTTATCATTCCAGTTGAAATTACGGTATTTGAAGACCGTTCATTTACATTCATTACGAAAACTCCGCCTGCTGCTGTCTTACTTAAGAAAGCTGCTGGTATTGAGTCTGGTTCTGGTGAACCAAACCGTAAAAAAGTAGCAACTGTTAAGCGTGATAAAGTTCGCGAAATTGCTGAAACAAAAATGCCTGACCTAAACGCAGCTGACGTTGAAGCAGCGATGCGCATGGTTGAAGGTACAGCCCGCAGCATGGGTATTGTGATCGAAGACTAATATGATACCTGTTTTTCACGGGGTTGCGAATCCTAGAATCGGACTCGCAACCTTTTTAGTGGGAGGTCTATCCGTTAAAACCACAAATGAGGAGGATTATATAAAATGGCTAAAAGAAGTAAAAAGTATCAAGATGCAGTAAAGCTTATCGACCGTACAAAAGCGTACGATGTTAACGAAGCTGTAGAACTAATTAAAAAGACTAGTTTCACTAAGTTTGATGCAACAGTTGAGGTGGCATTCCGTCTAGGGATTGACACTCGTAAAAACGATCAACAAATCCGTGGAGCAGTTGTTCTACCAAACGGAACTGGTAAAACTCAACGAGTGCTAGTTTTCGCTAAAGGTGAAAAACTGAAAGAAGCGGAAGCGGCTGGTGCTGATTACGTTGGTGATGCTGAATATATTAACAAAATCAACCAAGGTTGGTTTGAATTTGATGTAATCGTAGCTACACCTGATATGATGGGTGAAGTTGGTAAACTTGGTCGTGTATTAGGACCTAAAGGTTTAATGCCAAACCCTAAAACTGGTACTGTTACATTTGATGTTGACAGAGCGGTTAAAGAAATTAAAGCTGGTAAAGTAGAATACCGTGCTGACAAAGCTGGTATTGTGCATGTTCCAGTTGGAAAAATTTCATTCGATACAGATAAGTTAACTGAAAACTTCTCTACAATCTATGAAACAATCCTAAAAGCAAAACCTGCTGCAGCTAAAGGAACTTATGTGAAGAACGTAGCTATTACTTCTACAATGGGTCCTGGAGTGAAAGTAGATCCTGCGACAATCGCAGTTAAAAATTAATTTGACATTTTAAACAATCCCGATTATAATTCTAAGGGTTGTTAACAAAATACATTTATGCCGTAGACAGTAGGTGCCCTTGAGGCTTAATTTCCTACCGAGGTGTTAAGATCGTATAGAGCTTTTTTAGTATGATTCTTACAGCCTCCATGTCTACTGGATGTGGAGGCTTTTCTCGTGAATTTGGTTGGCGTTCTCTTGGTTAGATGATATCTGGCCTCGGTCGTCTTCCGCTTTTCGATTCGGTATGAATGTAACCATTCTACAGGAGGTGGCAGAATGAGCAGTGCAATTGAGCAAAAGAAACTAATCGTAGACGAAATTACTGATAAACTTAAATCTAGCGTATCTACAGTAGTAGTAGATTACCGTGGACTTAACGTTGCTGAGGTAACAGAACTTCGTAAACAACTGCGTGATGCCGGAGTTGAGTTCAAAGTCTACAAAAACACACTAACTCGCCGTGCTGCAGAAGCAGCTGAGCTTTCAGGTTTAAACGATGCTCTTTTAGGACCAAACGCAATTGCGTTCAGTTCTGAAGATGTTGTGGCTCCTGCGAAGATTCTAAACGACTTTGCTAAAAAGCATGATGCGTTAGAAATCAAAGCTGGTGTGATTGAAGGAAACATTGCAACTGTTGAGGAAGTTAAAGCACTTGCAGAACTTCCATCTCGCGAAGGTTTACTTTCAATGTTGCTTAGCGTACTTCAAGCTCCAATGCGTAACTTTGCATTGGCAACTAAAGCAGTTGCTGATCAAAAAGAAGAGCAAGGTGCTTAATCTCGAAAGAATGATATACATTTAAAAAACACAAACAAAGATTAGGAGGAAATATCTCATGACTAAAGAACAAATCATTGAAGCGGTTAAAAATATGACTGTTTTAGAATTAAACGACTTAGTAAAAGCTATCGAAGAAGAATTTGGTGTAACTGCTGCTGCTCCTGTAGCTGTTGCTGCTGGTGGTGCTGGTGAAGCTGCTGCTGAAAAGACTGAATTTGATGTAGTACTTGCTGATGCTGGTGCTCAAAAAATCAAGGTTATCAAAGTGGTTCGCGAAATCACTGGTCTTGGTCTTAAAGAAGCAAAAGAACTTGTTGACAACACTCCAAAAGCTCTTAAAGAAGGAATTTCTAAAGAGGAAGCTGAAGAACTTAAAGCTAAGCTTGAAGAAGTTGGAGCTGGCGTAGAAGTTAAGTAATAAGATGAAGTTAAGCCCGCGCTAGTGCGGGCTTTTCTTTACTTTCTTTTTTATAGTTAATCAAGGTTCCCTCTTATTACCCACATATCTTCTTCAGCTAAAGCTTCAAGGAGGCGATAACGTGACAAACCATTATTATTCAAAAAAACCAGATGTTGAAAGTAATCGCACTTCGATCACGTTTAGTTTGAATGAAAGGTCAATTCGTCTTACAACAGATGCAGGTGTTTTTTCTAAAAAAGAGGTTGATTTCGGCACTAGAACATTACTGGAAGCCTTTGAACCTCCGTCTGTTCACGGTGACTTCTTAGATGTTGGCTGTGGATATGGTCCAATCGGCATCTCTCTTGCATTACAGTTTCCTGATAAATTGATACATATGATTGATGTTAATGAACGAGCAATTCAATTGGCCACAGAAAATGCGAAAGTTAATAATGTGGAAAATGTAGTTATTTATGAAAGTGATGGATTTAATTCTGTAAAGTCTAATGAATTTGCTGCAATATTAACCAATCCTCCGATTCGTGCTGGAAAGAAAGTGGTGCACGATATATTGATTCGAAGTCACGCTCATCTAGTGCATGAAGGTGAGTTATGGGTTGTGATCCAGAAAAAACAAGGGGCGCCATCAGCGAAAGAGAAATTAGAGGAATTGTTTGACGAAGTTGAGGTTGTCCAAAAAAATAAAGGATATTTTATATTAAGAGCCATTAAGCGTTGACCCAGTATTAGGACTATGTTATTATTGTAAAATGCCAATATATTATTAGTGCCAGTATGCTCATTTTGTGTTATGTTCTTGAAGTTTAATGAACATAATATTATTTTAGTTTTTTGACGTTTTCTAGTATATGGTACGAATAATATGGAAAGCATAACAAAATAATAGGTCTTTTTGTTGAAAAATAAGGTTTTCAAAGGTGAAACCCTTTTTCTTTTTGTCTTGTGAAACACAGTTTGTGTACATCCAAGACTTTATATAAATAATTGTAATATGTTTTTTGAAGTTTTTCTAGTAGAGCTTTACTTAATGGGCATCAAGATGTTTACATAGAGGGCTTTACAACAGTATTTCTACACTACGTATATTGAGGGGTGAAACAGTTGACAGGTCAACTAGTTCAGTATGGACGACACCGCCAGCGTAAAAGCTTTGCTCGAATTAGCGAAGTGCTTGAGTTACCAAACCTTATTGAGATTCAAACAGCTTCTTACGATTGGTTCTTAGAAGAAGGTTTGAGAGAAATGTTTCAAGATATTTCTCCAATTGAGGACTTTACTGGCAACCTATCTCTTGAGTTCATTGATTACAGTCTAGGTGAGCCGAAGTATTCTGTGGAGGAGTCTAAGGAGAGGGATGTTACCTTTTCAGCTCCACTTCGTGTGAAGGTTCGTCTGGTGAATAAAGAAACAGGCGAAGTAAAAGACCAAGATGTGTTTATGGGTGATTTCCCACTTATGACAGACACAGGGACATTTGTGATCAATGGTGCAGAGCGTGTTATTGTTTCACAATTAGTTCGTTCCCCAAGTGTTTACTATAATGGGAAGCTTGATAAAAACGGTAAAAAAGGGTTTACTGCTACCGTTATTCCTAACCGTGGTGCATGGTTAGAGTATGAAACAGATGCTAAAGATGTAGTTTATGTACGTATTGACCGTACTCGTAAGCTTCCTGTATCTGTTCTTCTTCGTGCCCTTGGATTTGGTTCTGATCAAGAAATTATCGACCTTATTGGCGATAACGAATATATTCGGAACACCCTAGAGAAAGACAATACTGAAAACACGGATAAGGCGTTATTAGAAATCTATGAGCGTCTACGTCCAGGTGAACCACCAACAGTGGATAATGCAAAGAGTCTATTAGTTTCAAGGTTCTTTGATCCAAAGAGATACGATTTGGCTAATGTGGGACGTTACAAAATTAATAAGAAACTGCACATTAAAAATCGTTTGTTTGGGCAAAGGTTAGCTGAAACTTTAGCTGACCCTGAAACAGGTGAGATTATTGCGGAAAAAGGTACTGTATTAGAAAGACGTACTCTTGATCGTATTATTCCTTACCTAGAGAAAGGTGTTGGTTTCACAACTTTCCAACCTACTGGTGGAGTTGTAGAAGACGAAATACTTTCTCAATCTATAAAAATTTATGCTCCTAATGATGAAGGAGAAAAGGTTATTAACGTTCTCGGAAATGCGTATGTAGAAGAGAGCATTAAGAACATCACTCCAGCTGATATCATTGCATCTATCAGTTACTTCTTTAACTTGTTGCATGGTGTTGGAGATACAGATGATATCGACCACTTAGGAAATCGTCGTCTGCGTTCAGTAGGAGAATTACTTCAAAACCAGTTTAGAATTGGTTTATCAAGAATGGAACGTGTCGTTCGTGAACGAATGTCCATTCAAGATACAGCAACAATTACTCCGCAACAACTGATTAATATCCGTCCAGTTATTGCGTCTATAAAGGAATTTTTCGGAAGCTCTCAGCTTTCTCAATTCATGGATCAGACGAACCCATTAGCTGAGTTGACTCACAAAAGACGTTTGTCTGCTCTTGGACCTGGTGGTTTAACTCGTGAACGCGCAGGCTTTGAAGTACGTGATGTTCACTATTCCCACTACGGCCGTATGTGTCCGATTGAGACTCCGGAAGGTCCAAACATTGGTTTGATCAACTCGCTTTCATCATTTGCGAAGGTAAATCGTTTTGGATTCATCGAGACGCCATACCGTCGTATTGATCCTGAAACAGGAAAAGTTACTTCTCAAATTGACTATTTAACAGCCGATGAAGAAGATAACTATGTAGTCGCTCAGGCGAATGCTCGCTTAAGTGATGATGGGTCATTTATTGATGAAGAAGTTGTAGCAAGATTCCGTGGTGAAAACACAGTTATTAAGAGAGAACGTTTAGATTACATGGATGTATCTCCTAAACAAGTTGTTTCTGCTGCGACTGCTTGTATTCCGTTCTTAGAAAATGATGACTCAAACCGCGCTCTAATGGGAGCGAACATGCAACGACAAGCTGTTCCGTTGTTACAACCTGAGTCTCCAATTGTTGGTACAGGGATGGAATATGTTTCTGCTAAAGACTCTGGTGCTGCTGTGATCTGTAAGCACGAGGGAATTGTTGAATATGTTGAAGCCAAACAAGTTTGGGTACGTAGAATTGAAGTTGTGGATGGTCAAGAAATTAAAGGTGACCTAGATAAATATAGAATGCAAAAATTCATCCGTTCTAACCAAGGTACATGTTACAACCAACGTCCAATTGTTAGTGTTGGAGACCGCGTTACCAAAGGAGAAATCCTTGCTGATGGCCCTTCTATGGAAAAGGGAGAGCTTGCATTAGGTCGAAATGTAATGGTTGGCTTCATGACTTGGGATGGTTATAACTATGAGGATGCTATCATCATGAGTGAAAGACTTGTGAAGGATGATGTTTATACATCTATTCACATTGAAGAATATGAGTCTGAGTCTAGAGATACGAAGCTTGGACCAGAAGAAATAACTCGTGACATTCCGAATGTCGGTGAAGATGCACTGCGCAACCTAGATGAACGCGGAATTATCCGTATAGGTGCGGAAGTTAAAGATGGTGACTTATTAGTTGGTAAAGTAACACCAAAAGGGGTTACAGAACTAACGGCAGAAGAGCGCCTACTACACGCAATTTTTGGTGAAAAAGCACGTGAAGTTAGAGATACATCCTTGCGTGTACCTCACGGTGGTGGAGGAATCATCCTTGATGTTAAGGTATTTAACAGAGAAGATGGAGACGAGTTACCACCAGGAGTTAACCAATTAGTACGAGTGTTTATCGTTCAAAAACGTAAAATTCATGAAGGAGATAAAATGGCGGGTCGTCACGGTAACAAAGGGGTTATCTCCCGTATTTTACCGGAAGAAGATATGCCATATTTACCAGATGGTACTCCGATTGATATCATGTTAAACCCATTAGGGGTTCCTTCACGTATGAACATCGGGCAAGTACTAGAGTTGCACTTAGGAATGGCGGCTAGAAAGCTTGGAATCCATGTTGCTTCTCCAGTATTTGATGGTGCTCGCGAGGAAGATGTATGGTCCACAATTGAAGAAGCTGGAATGGCACGTGATGCGAAGACAGTTCTTTATGATGGCCGTACTGGTGAACCTTTTGATAACCGAGTATCTGTCGGTATCATGTATATGATTAAACTAGCCCACATGGTTGATGACAAACTTCATGCTCGTTCAACTGGGCCATACTCACTGGTTACTCAACAACCACTTGGTGGTAAGGCTCAATTTGGTGGACAGCGTTTCGGTGAGATGGAGGTATGGGCACTTGAAGCTTATGGTGCTGCTTATACTCTACAAGAAATCCTTACTGTAAAATCGGATGATGTTGTAGGCCGTGTTAAGACTTATGAAGCGATTGTCAAAGGCGATAATGTTCCAGAACCAGGTGTTCCTGAATCCTTTAAAGTACTAATGAAAGAACTTCAAAGCTTAGGAATGGATGTAAAAATCTTGTCTAGTGATGATCAGGAAATTGAAATGCGTGATTTAGAAGATGAAGAGGAAGCACAACAATCTGAGTCTTTAACCATTTCACCTGAGAGCGGGCAACAAGAAACAGAAACAGTTGGAACAAAAGAGTAGTTTCTACGGAAGGTGCGAACCTGAGACGAAAAAGGGAGGTAGACCCCTTGTTGGATGTCAATAATTTTGAGTATATGAAAATAGGTCTTGCTTCACCAGATAAAATCCGTTCATGGTCATTTGGAGAAGTAAAAAAACCTGAAACGATTAACTATCGTACGTTAAAACCAGAAAAGGATGGTCTTTTCTGTGAAAGAATCTTTGGCCCACAAAAAGACTGGGAATGTCATTGTGGAAAATATAAAAGAGTACGCTACAAAGGGGTCGTTTGTGACCGCTGTGGCGTTGAAGTAACACGGGCAAAGGTACGTCGTGAGCGCATGGGTCATATTGAGCTTGCGGCTCCTGTTTCCCATATTTGGTATTTCAAAGGTATCCCGAGCCGTATGGGTCTAGTGCTAGATATGTCACCGCGTGCTTTAGAAGAAGTCATCTATTTCGCATCTTATGTTGTAACAGATGCAGGGGATACTGCGCTTGAGAAGAAACAATTATTGTCTGAAAAAGAATTTCGTGCATACCGTGAGAAGTACGGGAACAAGTTCCAGGCTTCAATGGGTGCTGAATCTATCAAGAAATTACTTCAAGATATTGATCTAGATAAAGAAGTTGAAACTCTTAAAGAAGAGTTGAAAGTTGCTCAAGGACAAAGAAGAACTCGTGCTATCAAGAGACTAGAAGTTCTTGAAGCATTTAGAAACTCTGGAAATGACCCATCTTGGATGATTTTGGATGTTCTTCCGGTGATTCCGCCAGAACTTCGTCCGATGGTTCAATTAGATGGTGGTCGTTTCGCAACTTCTGACTTAAACGATTTATATCGTCGTGTTATTAACAGAAACAACCGTTTAAAACGTCTTCTTGACTTAGGTGCTCCAAGCATCATCGTTCAAAACGAAAAACGTATGCTTCAAGAGGCGGTTGACGCATTGATTGATAACGGTCGTCGTGGCCGTCCTGTAACTGGACCAGGAAACCGACCACTAAAGTCACTATCTCATATGCTTAAAGGTAAGCAGGGGCGTTTCCGTCAAAACTTACTTGGTAAGCGTGTTGACTATTCTGGTCGTTCTGTAATTGTCGTTGGTCCAAACTTAAAGATGTACCAATGTGGTCTTCCTAAGGAAATGGCGCTTGAACTATTTAAGCCATTTGTTATGAAAGAGCTTGTTGAAAAAGGGCTTGCTCATAACATTAAATCGGCTAAAAGAAAAATTGAGCGTATTCATCCTGAAGTATGGGATGTCTTAGAAGAAGTTATTAGAGAACATCCAGTTCTATTAAACCGTGCACCAACTCTTCACAGATTAGGAATTCAAGCCTTTGAGCCAACACTAGTGGAAGGTAGAGCTATTCGTCTACACCCTCTAGTATGTACGGCATACAATGCCGACTTTGATGGTGACCAAATGGCTGTTCACGTTCCTTTATCTGCGGAAGCTCAAGCAGAGGCTAGAATTTTAATGCTTGCTGCACAAAACATCCTGAACCCTAAAGATGGTAAGCCAGTAGTAACTCCGTCTCAAGATATGGTTTTGGGTAACTACTACCTAACTTTAGAGCGTGAAGATGCGATTGGTGAAGGTATGGTGTTTAAGGATCCGAATGAAGCCTTAGTAGCTTATCAAAATGGTTATGTACACCTACATACACGTGTAGCCGTACATGCCGGTTCCTTAAATAACCAATCATTCACGGAAGAGCAAAACAAGATGTTGTTAATTACGACAGTTGGTAAAATTATCTTTAATGAAATTTTACCGGACTCTTTCCCTTATATGAATGAACCATCTAAGGTTAATCTTGTTGAGAAGACGCCTGAGAAATACTTTGTACCGGCAACTTCAAACGTAAAAGAGGTTATCCAACAGCAAGAACTAATTGCTCCATTTAAAAAAGGTTTCTTAGGTAATATCATTGCTGAAGTGTTTAAGCGATTCAAAATCACTGAAACATCTAAGATGCTTGATCGCATGAAAGATTTAGGATTTAAGTATTCTACTAAAGCAGGTATTACAATAGGTATCGCTGATATCGTAGTTCTTGGTGAAAAAGAAGAAATCTTAACAGAAGCTCAAACAAAAGTTGATAACGTTATGAAGCAGTTTAAGCGTGGCTTAATCACAGAAGATGAGAGATATGACCGTGTTATCTCCATCTGGAGTGCTGCAAAAGACGATATTCAAGGTAAACTGATGAAAACTCTTCACAGATTGAATCCAATCTTTATGATGAGTGACTCTGGTGCCCGTGGTAATGCTTCAAACTTTACACAGCTTGCAGGTATGCGTGGTCTTATGGCCAACCCAGCTGGTAGGATTATTGAGTTACCGATCAAGTCAAGTTTCCGTGAAGGCTTAACCGTATTAGAGTACTTTATCTCTACACATGGTGCTCGTAAAGGTCTTGCTGATACAGCCCTTAAGACGGCTGACTCAGGTTACTTAACTCGTCGTCTGGTAGATGTGGCTCAAGATGTTATTGTACGTGAAGATGATTGTGGAACTGACCGTGGCTTACAGGTATCATCATTAAAAGATGGTACAGAAGTAGTCGAACCACTAGAAGAACGCCTTGTTGGTCGTTATGCTCGTAAATCCATTAAACATCCTGAAACAAAAGAAATTATGGTTCAGGAAAATGAAATTATTACAGAAGACCTTGCTAGAGAAATTGTAGAAGCTGGGATTGAATCAGTATGGATTCGCTCCGCATTTACATGTAACACTCGACATGGTGTATGTAAGAAATGTTATGGTCAAAACCTTGCAACAGGAGAACAAGTTGAAGTTGGGGAAGCAGTTGGTATTATCGCTGCACAATCTATTGGTGAACCAGGAACACAGCTTACAATGCGTACGTTCCACACTGGTGGGGTAGCAGGAGACGATATCACACAAGGTTTACCTCGTATTCAAGAATTATTTGAAGCTCGTAATCCAAAAGGTCAAGCTGTAATCTCTGAAATTGATGGCGTCGTTACAGCGATCAATGAAGCAAGAGACCGCCAACAAGAAATTGTTGTCCAAGGTAATGTTGAAACCAGAACATATTTAACTCCATATACTGCCCGCTTGAAAGTAGCTGTAAATGATCGCGTAGAGGCTGGTACAGTACTGACAGAAGGTTCAATCGATCCGAAGGAACTTCTTAAAGTGAAAGATGTCTCTGCAGTTCAAGAGTACTTGCTGCTTGAAGTTCAAAAAGTATACCGTATGCAAGGGGTAGAAATTGGCGACAAACACGTAGAAGTAATGGTAAGACAAATGCTACGTAAAGTACGAGTAATTGATGCGGGGGATACAGATGTATTACCAGGTTCATTACTGGATATCCATCAATTCACAGATGCTAACCAAAAAGCATTGCTTGAAGGGAAATATCCAGCTACTGGACGCCCAGTTCTACTTGGAATTACGAAAGCATCTCTTGAAACGGACTCCTTCTTATCAGCCGCATCCTTCCAGGAGACGACTCGTGTCCTAACAGATGCTGCGATAAAAGGAAAACGTGACGAGTTACTAGGTCTGAAAGAGAATGTAATTATTGGTAAGTTGGTTCCAGCAGGAACAGGTATGCAACGCTATCGCAAATCGGCTCCTGAAATTGTAGAGGAACAACCAGCTGATGATCCAGTAAGTGTACAATAATAGTAAGTGGCCTGACTGTTAATTCAGCCAGGCCACTTATGAAATTTTTATTTCTATTGTTGACACTATATTTTCAAGATGGTATTATAGCAAAGGTGCTTCTTACGAAATTGATGCTTTGGAGGAAACTTTAAGTGTCTTATGAAAAAGTATCAAAGGCAAAACAAATTGTCGTAGGAACAAAGCAAACAGTGAAAGCCATTCAAAAAGGTAATGTCGTAGAAGTATTTGTAGCTATTGACGCGGATCAACTAATCGTTAATCCTGTCATAGATTCTGCAAAACAACACGATGTCCCGATTGAATACGTTCAATCAAAAAATGAGCTTGGAAAAGCTTGTGGGATTGATGTATTGGCTAGTGCTGTTGGGATTATTAGAGAGAAGTGAATGTTGCAATAACATGTTGCAATCTTTTCTTTTGTCCAAAAAATGAACCACCTGGATGTGTGGGATTAGATTTTGGACTTAGATTACGAATTAGGAAGGGAGGATAATTACATGCCTACTATTAACCAACTAGTACGCAAGCCGCGTAAAACGAAAGAAGAAAAATCTAAATCTCCAGCGCTTAACAAAGGTTATAACAGCTTTAAAAAGTCACAAACTAACCTTTCATCACCACAAAAGCGTGGAGTATGTACGCGTGTTGGTACAATGACACCGAAAAAACCGAACTCAGCGTTACGTAAATATGCGCGTGTTCGTTTAACAAACGGAATCGAGGTAACAGCATATATTCCTGGTATTGGGCACAACCTTCAAGAACACAGTGTAGTATTGATTCGTGGAGGACGTGTAAAAGACTTACCAGGGGTACGTTATCACATCGTTCGTGGTGCTCTTGATACTGCTGGTGTTAACGATCGTATGCAAGGTCGTTCTAAATACGGTACTAAGAGACCAAAAGTTAAAAAATAATAGACTTAATTATAATCACTTCATCGAAAGGAGGATACATCATGCCACGTAAAGGACCTGTAGCTAAGAGAGATGTATTACCAGATCCAATTTATAATTCAAAGCTCGTTACTCGTCTAATCAACAAAATGATGCTTGACGGTAAAAGAGGTAAATCACAAAAGATTCTTTATTCAGCTTTTGAACTAATCCAAGAACGTACAGGTAAAGAGCCTATGGAGGTTTTCGACCAAGCTCTTAAGAACATCATGCCTGTTCTTGAAGTACGTGCACGTCGTGTCGGTGGTTCAAACTATCAAGTACCTGTAGAAGTTCGTCCAGACCGTCGTACAACACTTGGTTTACGTTGGTTAGTAAACTATGCACGTCTTCGCGGAGAAAAAACTATGGAAGAGCGTCTAGCTAATGAAATTCTTGATGCTGCTAACAACACTGGTGCAGCAGTTAAGAAGCGTGAAGACACTCATAAGATGGCTGAAGCTAACAAAGCATTTGCTCACTATCGTTGGTAAAATCAAACTAAACATTAAACTATTAAACATAATAGGAAGGAGAAAGACTAAATGGCCAGAGAGTTCTCCTTAGAAAATACGCGTAATATTGGGATCATGGCTCATATCGATGCTGGTAAAACAACAACTACTGAGCGTGTTCTTTATTACACTGGTCGTATTCACAAGATTGGTGAAACTCATGAAGGTGCATCTCAGATGGACTGGATGGAGCAAGAACAAGAACGTGGTATCACAATTACATCTGCAGCAACAACTGCACAATGGAAAGGTCACCGCGTAAACATTATCGATACACCAGGACACGTAGACTTCACAGTTGAAGTTGAACGTTCTCTACGTGTATTAGATGGTGCAGTTGCTGTTCTTGATGCTCAATCAGGTGTTGAACCTCAAACTGAAACAGTTTGGCGTCAAGCGACTACTTATGGAGTACCACGTGTTGTGTTTGTAAACAAAATGGATAAAATTGGTGCAGACTTCTTGTACTCACTAAGCACACTTCATGACCGTTTACAAGCTAACGCTGCAGCAATCCAATTACCTATTGGTGCTGAAGATCAATTCGAAGGTATCATTGACCTAGTTGAAATGAATGCTACATTCTATGGTAACGACTTAGGTACAGATATCGAAACTCGTGAAATTCCTGCTGAATACATGGATCAAGCTGAAGAGTACCGTGAAAAGCTAATTGAAGCGGTAGCTGAACTTGATGAAGAATTAATGGAAAAGTACCTAGGTGGAGAAGAAATCTCCAAAGAAGAGCTTAAAGCAGCTATTCGTAAAGGTACTGTAAACGTTGAATTCTATCCAGTAATCTGTGGTTCTGCATTTAAAAACAAAGGTGTTCAAAAAATGCTTGATGCAGTTATCGACTACCTTCCATCTCCACTGGATGTTCCTTCTATTAAAGGTACTCTACCAGATTCAGATGAAGCAGTTGAGCGTCATGCAGATGACAATGAACCGTTCTCAGCTTTAGCATTTAAAGTTATGACTGATCCTTATGTTGGTAAGCTTACATTCTTCCGTGTGTATTCTGGTACATTGAGCTCAGGTTCATATGTACAAAACTCAACAAAAGGTAAGCGTGAGCGTGTTGGTCGTATCCTTCAAATGCACGCAAACTCTCGTGAAGAGATTTCAACTGTATACGCAGGGGATATTGCTGCAGCAGTTGGATTGAAAGATACTACTACTGGTGATACTCTATGTGAGGAAAAGAACCTAGTTATCTTAGAATCAATGGAATTCCCAGAGCCAGTTATCTCACTTTCAATTGAACCAAAATCTAAAGCTGACCAAGATAAAATGACTACAGCTCTTCAAAAGCTTCAAGAAGAAGATCCAACATTCCGCGCTCATACTGACCAGGAAACTGGACAAGTTATCATCGCTGGAATGGGAGAGCTACACTTAGATATCCTTGTTGACCGTATGCGTCGTGAATTCAAGGTAGAAGCTAACGTGGGTGCACCACAGGTAGCTTACCGTGAAACATTCCGTAATACTGCACAAGTTGAGGGTAAATTTGCTCGTCAATCTGGTGGTCGTGGTCAATTCGGTCACGTTTGGATTGAATTCGCTCCAAACGAAGAAGGTAAAGGATTTGAATTTGAAAATGCTATCGTCGGTGGGGTTGTTCCTCGTGAATACATCCCTGCAGTTCAAGCTGGTCTTGAAGATGCTCTAGAAAGAGGGGTTCTTGCAGGATTCCCACTAGTTGACGTTAAAGCTAAATTATTTGATGGATCTTACCATGATGTAGACTCCAGTGAAATGGCGTTTAAAATTGCTGCTTCTATGGCACTTAAGAACGCTGCTTCAAAATGTAACCCAGTAATTCTTGAGCCTGTTATGAAGGTTGAAGTAGTTATTCCTGAGGAATACATGGGAGATATTATGGGTGATGTTACTTCTCGTCGTGGACGTGTAGAAGGTATGGAAGCTCGTGGTAACGCACAAGTTGTTCGTGCTATGGTTCCACTATCTGAAATGTTCGGATATGCAACTTCTTTACGTTCTAATACACAAGGTCGTGGTACATTCTCTATGCACTTCGATCACTACGAAGAAGTACCAAAGTCTATTTCTGAAGAAATTATTAAAAAACATAAAGGTGAATAATTGATTTCACCTTTATGTTGAAGTATAACTACTTATATAAGCTATGGTTGCTATGAAAATGGGGCCCCATTTTCATAGACCATACTATATATTCCAAAAATACTTACTTTAAAATCTAAGGAGGAAATCCTAATGGGTAAAGCTAAATTTGATCGCTCTAAGCCACACGTTAACATTGGTACAATCGGACACGTTGACCATGGTAAAACTACTTTAACTGCTGCTATCACTAACGTTCTTTTCAAAAAGTTCGGAACTGGTGAAGCGCGTGCGTACGACCAAATCGATGGTGCACCAGAAGAAAGAGAGCGTGGAATCACAATCTCTACTGCACACGTTGAGTATGAAACTGCAAATCGTCACTATGCACACGTTGACTGCCCAGGACATGCTGACTACGTTAAGAACATGATCACTGGTGCTGCACAAATGGACGGTGGTATCCTAGTAGTATCTGCTGCTGATGGTCCAATGCCACAAACTCGTGAGCACATTCTTCTTTCTCGTCAAGTAGGTGTTCCTTACCTAGTTGTATTCATGAACAAATGTGACATGGTAGACGACGAAGAACTACTTGAATTAGTAGAAATGGAAGTTCGTGACCTTCTTTCTGAGTATGACTTCCCAGGTGATGACATTCCTGTAATTAAAGGTTCTGCTCTTAAAGCTCTTGAAGGAGATGCTGAGTGGGAAGAAAAAATCTTCGAACTTATGGACGCTGTTGATGAGTACGTTCCAACTCCAGAACGTGACACTGAAAAGCCATTCATGATGCCAGTAGAGGATGTATTCTCTATCACTGGTCGTGGTACTGTTGCTACAGGTCGTGTTGAGCGTGGACAAGTAAAAGTTGGTGACGAAATCGAAATCATCGGTCTTGAAGAAGAGCCTAAGAAAACAACTGTAACTGGTGTTGAAATGTTCCGTAAGCTTCTTGACTATGCAGAAGCTGGAGACAACATTGGTGCACTTCTTCGTGGGGTTTCTCGTGACGATGTACAACGTGGTCAAGTACTAGCTAAGCCTGGTACTATCACTCCACACACTAACTTCAAAGCTGAAGTTTACGTTTTATCTAAAGAAGAAGGTGGACGTCATACTCCATTCTTCTCTAACTATCGCCCACAGTTCTACTTCCGTACAACTGACGTAACAGGAATCATTCACCTTCCTGAAGGAGTAGAAATGGTAATGCCTGGTGATAACGTTGAGATGACTGTTGAGCTTATCGCTCCTATCGCTATCGAAGAAGGTACTAAGTTCTCTATCCGTGAGGGTGGACGTACTGTAGGTGCTGGTGTCGTAGCTACTATCCAAAAATAATAATTTTTTCTAAAAAGCCATCGCTCTAAGCGATGGCTTTTTTTATGTTTTTTCTTTCTGCCATATTTGAAATTTGTAATGGAATCTGTTGCCTAGTTCATGTATGATGACAATATTCAGATTTATTTTGAAACTTTTTACCTATATCTATCGTTAAATAAAATAAAAAGTTTAAAATAGGGGGTTATTTTATATGACAGCTTTATTAGAAATTAAGAGGAACATTGAGAAAGTAATAATTGGCCAAGAAGAGGTAACAGATCTAATGCTAATCTCTCTATTAAACCAAGGGCATGTTCTACTCGAAAGTGTTCCGGGGACAGGAAAAACCATGTTGGCCAAAACATTTGCGAAATCAATAGATAGTGATTTCAAAAGAATACAATTCACTCCGGATGTTCTACCAAGTGACATTGTAGGTATTCGTTTCTATAACCCTAAGACGCAAGATTTCCAGCTTCATTATGGGCCGGTCATGACAAACATCCTGCTTGCGGATGAAATTAACCGTGCTACTCCTAAGACACAGTCCAGCTTACTAGAAGTGATGGAAGAAAGACAAGTAACTATTGATGGAGAGACTCATCGACTACCATCACCATTTATGGTAATTGCAACACAGAATCCAGTTGAATCACAACAGGGTACATTTAGTTTGCCAACAGCCCAATTAGATAGATTCTTCATGAAAATTGAAATTGGATATCCTAACATTGAAGCTGAAAAGGATATCATTAAGAAACATCTAAGGGATGAACCTATTAACCAAGTCAGTGCTGTATTTAATCCAAACGAATTAGTTGAGATTCGCGAGCAGCTTAAGAAAGTTAAAATCTCAGAAACAATAGAAAATTATATATTAGAAATTGTGGCTGAGACGAGAAATAACCCATCTATTGAATTAGGAGTGAGCCCACGGGGTACTTTAGCATTATTTAGAGCTGCTCAAGGATTTGCATTCTTAGATGGAAGAGACTACGTAAAACCAGAAGATGTTAAGAAATCAGTTTATCCAGTTTTGACTCATAGAATCCTATTATCATCTGAGGCATACATGACCTATTCCTCTAAACAAGTGATAGAGGAAATATTAAAGAATATTGTAGTTCCGGTTGAAGCCGGGGTTTAAGGATATGTGGTATCGATTTTATATTAGAGACCGCAATATTGATCTTGCCAGTAAAATATTACTTTTATTTATGATCTTAAGTATTATGTTTAACTCTGTTTTAGGTGTCTATTTCTCGATATTGGTTTTTTTGTTTTTTAAGATTCAAAGTCTTTACCTAGAGTATGTTGGTGAAAGGCTTCTTTTAAAAAATCCCAAGGAAAGAATCTATCTCTATAAAGAAGATAAAGGATCATTCAACTTCCAATTTGAGAACAATGGTTTACCTATACTTTCGGGATATATAAAAATCTTTATCGATAGTACGTTAGACCCTCTAATAGTAGATGATGAAATGACCAAAGAAAATGCTCCTCGTGATAGCAGCAGAGGCTTAGTTGAGGTAACATTACCGTTTGCTTTAGGATATAGGCGTTCAACTAATATAGAAATTCCCTTCGAGGCTAGAACCAGAGGTTTAGCAAAGGTGAGGAAAGTGGAAGTGGTTGCAAAGCATCCATTTGGAATTGGAGAGGTTTCCCTATCGTTTAATTACCCATTTAAACAAGAGGCTCTAGTCTTTCCTACAAAAAGGAAAATTGCAAATCCGGTCACTTTTCCAACCACTAAAGAAGGGCAAACACCTCAAAACTATTCCCTTCATGAGAATATTTTGAGTACTGTTGGAACGAGAGATTATATTTCAAGTGATAGCTTTAAACATATTGACTGGAAGGCTACTGCTAGAAGACAGGAGCTTCAAACGAAGATATTTGAAAAGGCATCTGAGCACAGTGTTTTTATTTCTCTAAATATACTGGATGGGTATCATCTTGTTTCAGATCTTGAAGAGTATATTGAAAAGATGGCCTATTTGGCTAAGAGCTTTAACGATCGTGATATCTCATTTGGAATAGCTGTTAATGTAAGGACATTCGGTAGAACGCCATTCCTATACATCCCTATTGGAAATGGTAGAGATCATTTGCTCAAAGTTTTCGAGTGTTTATCACTTATAGACTATCAATCCATGACTATACCTTACGAGAAGCTCATATATTTTATTGCTAAACAGAATATGGCAACTCCTAATTGGGTTAACATAGGATTTAGTAACGAGAAAATTAATAACCTTCTTTATAAAGTGTCCTTTAGAAAATATAACATGTTTGGATTATCGGAAGATGGTCAAAGCTTAGTTCCTTATACATTTATGAAAGACAAAAGGGGGCAAGCTCATGGGTAAAGCAACACCGTATATCGTAAAGTTAGTATCTGATGGAATAGGAGCAATGCTTATTTTGTTCCCTTTTTACTTTGCTAGTGATCAACTGCCTCCAATTGGTTCTCTTTTTACAACTTTACTGGTGTGCGGGTTGATTTTTGGCTATTTTTTAGCAAATGACCAGAAACTTAACAAAAAGCTATTGGTTGTTCTAGTAATTGCAGTTACTGTTATTTTCGGTATGCTATTTAAGCATTCGACCTTTTTGATTCTTGCGACGATGATTTTCATCACTATGAGAGGTTTTACTTATAGTGATAATGGATTAGAATCGGTAAATGGGAAAAAGTTAATGTATGCAACGCTTTTAACATTTGCCTTATATACTCATGCAGCCTCCTTTGGCTATGAATACTACTATTGGGTACCTATTGTATTTGTTGTGTATATATGGATTGTGAGTTTCGAGAGGTTTACCTTTACATGGGTTGAATCCAAGTTAGATCACTCACAAAAATTTCCGGTTCTGGGAATGGTAGTAGCAGCAGTAGTATTACCTTTTGTAGTTGCTTTTACTGGCCCCATCGTTTTTCCCTTTATCCGGGAAGGAGCGATGTTATTAGTAATAGGTACGGCCTACCTATTCTCTTGGGTTGTGGAGCCCTTATATAACTTTGCCATGAGTTTACAAGGGGCAAAGCCAGAGACTGAAGAAGTTCAGATGGGGATTAGTGAACTCTTGCGTGATATCCATAACCAGGCAGATATGGTTGAACATATTTCACTTCCGACGACACTAATTTTTATTGCTATTGTGTTTATTTTAGTAGCTATTTTGGCTTTCATTATATACAGAGGGAAGCTTATTCCTTCTATAGCAAGTGGACTTGATATTGATTACATATATGATAAAGTAAACAGTCCGTTTTCGAAGATGAAATGGAAATTCAATAGTGAACCCTCTATTGTAGTGCGAAAGCAAGTTTGGAATTTAGAAAAGTATGCTGTTAAGAAGAAGATGGACAGGAACTGGAATGAAACATTATCTGAATGGTTTCACCGATTAGGGATTTCAAAGCAAGACAGTAGTAAATATATCGAGATTTACAATGCATGTAGATACGGAGAAAAACAGGTTGCTGAAGATGAAATCAATTGGTTTACACTACACACCAAGCAAATTAGGGAACAAATAAAACATGCATCTAATAGTAAAAAGAGAGAAAAAGACTAAAAGACGGATGAAAATACGGGGGGGATATTGTTTGATACACATGAATCCAATTGTTGTGAGAGTAGCATAATGTGGTATCGAGACCAAAGGGGAGACAAATATATAGCAGGTACATTCTATGTATTTGTTTTTATGACCATAACTTTTATGTTCTTTGGAAATAAACAAGGAATCGTATTTTCCATATTTGCAGCGATTGTTCTTTTTTTGTCTATGATGTACGTCAAGTATGTAGGGAAAAAGTTAACTCTTACTAACCTCAAAGATAAAAACTATTACTATAGGGAAGACGAAGGTGCTTTTACACTAGAGTTCGAAAACAAAGGCATCCCCATTTTATCTGCCAATCTAAGGGTTCACATGGACCCTTATTTGGACCCTATTTTAATAGATAGAGAAATGGTCAAGAATAAAGTGCAGGCAAATCGAAAGTACGGTTTAGTCGAGGTGGAAGTTCCTTTTTCCGTGGGGTTCAGACAAAATCTAACCTTAAGCCTCCCTTTCATTGCAAAGCAAAGAGGTAAGGCAAGGATCAGTGTTATTGAGCTCCTCATTAACAATCCATTAGGTTTTGGGGAAGTAAGTCTAACCTTTATGCAAGAGTACAAACAGGAAGCAGTTGTTTTCCCTGTTACAAAACAAGTAAATGGCCATTTATCCTTTTCTACACAAAAGGAAGGAGAAACCCCCTTACTTTTTGCGATCCACGAAAATCCTCTTAGTCCAGTCGGGGTGAGAGACTACGCCTTGGGTGATCATTTTAAGAATATTCATTGGAAAGCGACAGCGAGAAAGCAAACTCTACAAACAAAAATTAATGAGAAAGCTTCAGATACGAGTTTAATCATTAGCTATAACATTGCGGAAGGGATTGGTCTTAGACCAGACTTTGAAGAGCAAATAGAAAGAATTGCTTATTTAGCCCAAAGCTTTCATAAACAAGATATTAGCTTTGGGCTTGCCATAAACGTAAGGTCCTATGGAGAAACCCCTTTTCTTTATATCCCTTTAGGTAAAGGAAAAGACCATATGTTACGTATACTTGAGGCGTTAGCAGTTATCACAAGCTTTACAATGACTACGCCTTATAAAAAGGTTCTATATAGTATGCAAAGAATGGATGTCTCGAATGTCCTCCATTTAGGTTCATTAAATAGTGAACACTCTCAAATTTTCCAAATGATGAACAGAAGAAATTACAGTATTTATCAAATAACATCTGATGGGGGAACCATTATTCCTCAAGCTGGAGCGAAGAGTGGAGGTAGCCTATCTCATGGTTAATTTGTTTATGCAAGTTTTAAATAAGACAATTAGTGATTATCTCTTGGCTGTTATATGTATTATACCGATTTATTTCTATGTAGGCGGCCACCCACCGGTAGTTCCAATTCTAGTGACCAGTATATTATCAGCTGTTATGTACACTTATTTCATTATTAGGCCTACTTTGAAAAAGAAAATATTCATTATAAGTAATAGTAGTATGATTGTGTGTATAGGGGTCTTATTTACACTGAATATCTACTTGATAATTGGATGCATGTTATTCGCTCTTTATATGGGTTTTTTCTATTTTAAACATGGGATAGAATCTATTAGGGGCATTAAGGCACTAATTTTCGGATGTATAACACTTTTTTATTATGTACTTGGTTTAGTCTATAACTATCCACATAATGAATGGATTTTAGGACTGTACCTCTGCTTCTTGTTTCTGTTTTTAGCTGCCCGGTTACATAAAGGATGGCTACAATCTAGACTTAGATACAGACAGAGATCCATATTTATCATGTTCATTCCTTTCATATTTCTTGTTGCATGGGTAGGAGCTATGACTCTGCCAATCTTCACTCCTTTTGTAAAAAACATATTCATGTATCTTATTGCCGTGCCATTAGGATTACTTGCATGGGTGTTCTCACCCATATTGAATTGGATCATGGGGTTTGATTTCTCAGAGGAGATATACAAGGATAATAAGAGTGACTTCTTTGAGATTATGTTTACGACAAATAAAACAGCAGCCGAAACCATTACTCTTTCTAATGTACTTTTCATTGGGTTTCCTTTTTTAGTTGCGATTCTTGTTCTTGTGCTTATCATACGGAAAGGGAGAATGAAAAAAAAGCAAACCGTGAGAAGTAATGGATCGATTTATAATGGGAAATTAGTTAAAAAGAATATGGTTAAGGGTTGGGTCTTTAAGCAGGAACCTGCACAAGTAGTGAGGAAACAGGTATGGCAACTAGAAAAGTTCGCTGTAAAGATGAAGGCAGAAAGAGAGTGGGGCGAGACAATAGAGGAGTGGTTAGATAGGATTGAAATAGATATAAATGACAAAGCGAAATTTACCCATATATATAATGCTTGCAGATACGGAGAAAAGAATATCAGTGATTCTGATACCAAGTGGTTTAAAGAAAGAACAAAGCTAGTTAAGCAATCCATTAAAAATAACAAAAAGAAATACAAAGAAAAAAGTGTAAAGGACCTCAAACAGGTCGATCAAAGGCCAAAACGAGAAAAGAGCATAATGGATATAACAACTGAAATGAATCTAAAAAGAAAAACGGGTGGATAATCACCTAGTTCCTTCTATAATATAACGCCCTTATAAAAGGGTGTTTTTTATTAAACTAATAAGAAGAGTAGAAAATGAACTTGGAAATCATTACGTAATGAAAAGTTAGAAGGAAACCTTGAAAAGTATGAATCATGTCATTATAATAGTAAAAGTGTGCCAAAGATAATTATTTATACATTTATTCTTGCTTCATGGGCCAGATATATGTATAATATAAAATGTTGGCTTTCTAATGCGATGATGTGGAAGGTTGCTGACACACCCGGCCGCTTTGCCATGGCGAGTGTCGTCAGGATATTTCCGCGGAGAATGTCTATCACGAAATAGGCGAAAGAAGGAGGGAAAATAATGGCAAAACAAAAAATTCGTATTCGTTTAAAAGCATATGATCACAGAATCCTTGATCAATCAGCTGAAAAGATTGTAGAAACTGCAAAACGTTCAGGTGCGAATGTATCGGGTCCAATCCCACTTCCAACTGAAAAGAATGTTTACACAATCCTTAGAGCGGTTCATAAGTACAAAGACTCTCGTGAGCAGTTTGAAATGCGTACACATAAACGTCTTATCGATATTGTGAACCCAACTCCACAAACAGTTGATTCACTAATGAGACTTGATCTACCATCTGGTGTAGATATCGAAATTAAACTTTAATAAATATAAGGATAAATTTTAGGAGGTGTGACTAATGACCAAAGGAATCTTAGGAAGAAAAATTGGTATGACGCAGGTTTTTGCTGAAAACGGCGATCTTATCCCAGTAACTGTTATCGAAGCTACTCCAAACGTAGTTCTTCAAAAGAAGACAGTTGATACTGATGGATATGAAGCGATCCAAATCGGCTTTGACGATAAACGTGAAAAGCTTGCTAACAAACCGGAAAAGGGGCATGCTGCTAAAGCAAATACTGCACCTAAGCGCTACGTACGTGAGATCCGCGACATTAACGCTGGAGATTACGAAGTTGGTCAGGAAGTCAAGGTTGATATTTTCGCAGAAGGCGATGTAGTAGATGTTACAGGAATTTCGAAGGGTAAAGGTTTCCAAGGTTCAATTAAGCGCCATGGACAATCTCGTGGACCTATGTCTCACGGTTCTCGTTACCATCGTCGTCCTGGTTCAATGGGTCCTGTAGATCCAAACCGTGTATTCAAAGGGAAAGCTCTTCCTGGACGTATGGGTGGAGATCAAATCACAGTTCAAAACCTACAAATCGTAAAAGTTGATGCTGAACGTAACCTATTACTAGTTAAAGGTAACGTACCAGGTGCGAAAAAATCTTTAATCAAAGTTGAAAGTGCAGTTAAAGCATAAGAATTTAACTAGGAAAGGAGGAAAAGGGAATGCCAAAAGTAACCCTATACAACCAAAGCGGTTCTCAGGTTGGTGAAATCGAATTGAATGAATCAGTGTTCGGTATCCAACCAAACAATCACGTATTATTTGAAGCGGTTATGATGCAAAGAGCTTCTTTAAGACAAGGAACATCTAAAGTAAAAAATCGTTCTGAAGTCGCTGGTGGTGGACGTAAACCATGGCGTCAAAAGGGAACAGGACGTGCTCGTCAAGGTTCGATCCGTTCTCCACAATGGCGTGGCGGTGGTACAGTATTTGGTCCAGTTCCACGCAGCTATAGCTACAAACTACCAAAGAAAGTACGTCGCTTAGCGATTAAATCTGCATTATCTTCTAAAGTACAAGGAGATAGCATTCTCGTTCTTGAGAGTTTAAGTTTTGAAACTCCAAAAACAAAAGAATTTGCAAGTGTGCTTAAAGGTTTATCTGTAAACCGTAAAGCTCTTATTGTTACAGATGTGTTAGATGAAAATGTAGCACTATCTGCTCGCAATATCCCAGGAATTACTGTCGTTGAAGCTAACGGCATTAACGTATTAGATGTTTTAAATCATGATCAACTAATCATGACTAAAGCAGCTGTTGAAAAAGTAGAGGAGGTGCTTGGATAATGGAAGCTCGTGACGTCATTAAGCGCCCCGTAATTACTGAACGTTCAGCTGATATTATGGCTGACAAAAAGTATACTTTTGAAGTAGATGTAAGAGCGAACAAAACGCAAGTTAAAGATGCGGTTGAGGAAATTTTCGGTGTGAAAGTTGAAAAAGTCAACATCATGAACTACAAAGGAAAATTCAAGCGCATGGGCCGTTATACTGGCTACACTAACAAGCGTCGTAAAGCTATTGTTAAGTTAACTGCTGATAGCAAAGAGATTGAAATCTTTGAAGCATAAAAGTTTCAAATTTAATTAAGAAGAGGAGGGAAAACAATGGCGATTAAAAAATACAAACCTACCTCTAACGGTCGTCGCGGAATGACAGTATCTGATTTCGCTGAAATCACTACTGACAAGCCAGAAAAATCTTTGCTTGCACCATTAAGCAAAAAAGCTGGTCGTAACAACCAAGGTAAGTTAACAGTTCGCCATCAGGGCGGTGGCCACAAGCGTCAATACCGTATCATCGACTTCAAGCGTAACAAAGATGGTATACCTGGACGCGTTGCTACAATTGAGTATGATCCAAACCGCTCAGCGAATATCGCGTTAATTAACTATGTAGACGGTGAAAAACGCTACATCTTAGCACCAAAGAATTTACAAGTTGGTACGGAAGTAATGTCTGGTCCTGAAGCAGATATTAAAGTAGGGAACGCACTTCCATTAGCTAACATTCCAGTGGGTACAGTAATCCACAACATCGAGTTGAAACCTGGTAAAGGTGGTCAATTAGTACGTTCTGCAGGAACTTCTGCTCAAGTTCTTGGTAAAGAAGGTAAATACGTTCTTGTTCGTTTAAATTCTGGTGAGGTTCGCATGATCCTTTCTGAATGCCGCGCGACAGTAGGTCAAGTTGGTAACGAACAACACGAATTGATTAACATCGGTAAAGCAGGTCGTTCTCGTTGGTTAGGTAAGCGTCCTACAGTTCGTGGTTCTGTAATGAACCCTAACGATCACCCACACGGTGGTGGTGAAGGTAGAGCTCCTATCGGACGTAAATCTCCTATGTCACCATGGGGTAAACCAACTCTTGGAGCTAAAACTCGTAAGAAGAAAAATAGATCTGATAAATTCATCGTTCGTCGTCGTAAAAAATAACGGGATTGTACTACGGTTCCAATGTAGAGCCGTAGTAGAGTCACGAAGGGAGGCACAATCATGGGTCGTAGCTTGAAAAAAGGACCTTTCGTAGATGATCATTTAATGAAAAAGGTCGAGCAGTTAAATGAAACAGACAAGAAGCAAGTTGTTAAAACTTGGTCTCGTCGTTCAACAATCTTCCCAGCTTTTATCGGTCACACGATCGCTGTATACGATGGACGCAAACATGTACCAGTTTATGTTACAGAAGATATGGTTGGACATAAACTTGGAGAGTTTGCACCAAGCCGTACGTATAAAGGCCATGCAAATGACGATAAGAAAACAAGACGTTAATCCGAGAGGAGGGCAAAAACATGCAAGCTAAAGCTGTTGCTAGAACAGTAAGAATTGCTCCTCGTAAAGTGCGCTTAGTAGTAGATTTAATCCGAGGTAAGCAAGTCGGTGAAGCAGTTGCAATCTTGCGTCATACACCAAAGGCAGCTTCTCCTGTCGTTGAAAAGGTGTTAAACTCAGCAATTGCAAATGCGGAACATAACTATGAAATGGACGTAAATAACCTAGTGATTTCTCAAGTGTTCGTTGATGAAGGTCCAACATTGAAGCGTTTCCGTCCACGTGCAATGGGACGCGCAAGCGCGATCAACAAACGTACGAGCCACATCACAATCGTTGTATCAGAAAAAAAGGAGGGATAATTCGTGGGTCAAAAAGTACATCCAGTCGGTCTACGTATTGGAGTCATTCGTGATTGGGAATCAAAATGGTATGCTGGAAAAGATTATGCAGACCTTCTACACGAAGACCTTAAAGTACGTGAGTACATCGCAAAGCGTTTAAGCGATGCTTCCGTAGCAAAAGTAGAAATCGAACGTGCGGCTAACCGCATCAATATTACTATTCACACTGCGAAGCCTGGTATGGTTATTGGTAAAGGTGGTACTGAAGTGGAAGCACTTCGTAAAGCTCTTAGCCAATTAACTGGCAAGCGTGTACACATTAACATCATGGAAATCAAAAGAGCTGATTTAGATGCGAAGCTTGTTGCTGAAAACATTGCTCGCCAGCTTGAGAACCGTGTATCATTCCGTCGTGCACAAAAGCAATCAATTCAACGTGCAATGCGCGCAGGTGCACAAGGTATTAAAACACAAGTATCTGGTCGTTTAGGTGGAGCGGATATTGCTCGTGCTGAACACTACAGCGAAGGAACTGTTCCTCTTCATACTCTTCGCGCTGATATTGACTATGCTACAGCTGAAGCTGACACAACATATGGTAAGTTAGGCGTGAAAGTGTGGATTTATCGTGGAGAAGTCCTTCCTACGAAGAAGAAATCTGAGGAAGGAGGCAACTAATTATGTTACTGCCAAAACGCGTAAAGTATCGCCGTGAACATCGTGGAAAAATGCGTGGGAATGCTAAAGGTGGTGCGGAAGTAAGCTTTGGAGAATACGGCTTACAAGCTACTGAAGCTTCTTGGATTACTAACCGTCAAATCGAAGCTGCACGTATCGCGATGACACGTTACATGAAACGTGGTGGTAAGGTTTGGATCAAAATCTTCCCTCACAAGCCATACACTGCTAAGCCTCTTGAAGTCCGAATGGGTTCTGGTAAAGGTGCTCCTGAAGGATGGGTTGCAGTTGTTAAACCTGGAAAGATCATGTTTGAAATTGCAGGCGTTTCAGAAGAAGTTGCTCGTGAAGCACTACGTCTAGCGTCTCACAAACTTCCTGTTAAATGTAAGTTTGTAAAACGAGAAGAAATTGGTGGTGAATCAAATGAAGGCTAATGAAATTCGTGAACTAACCACTGCCGAAATTGAACAAAAAGTGAAATCTCTTAAAGAAGAATTATTCAACCTTCGCTTCCAACTTGCGACAGGACAATTGGAAAACACCGCTCGCATTCGTGAGGTTCGTAAGTCCATCGCTCGTATGAAAACTGTAATTCGTGAAAGAGAGATCGGCATTACAAACAAATAGCCCGAGAGGAGGTTTCCGTAAAGAATGAGTGAACGTAACCAACGTAAAGTATACACTGGTCGAGTTGTATCCGATAAAATGGATAAAACTATCACAGTATTAGTTGAAACTTATAAAAAACATCCTCTATACGGTAAGCGCGTTAAGTATTCTAAGAAATTTAAAGCTCATGATGAAAATAATGAAGCTAAAATTGGCGATATCGTTCGTGTAATGGAAACTCGCCCATTGTCTGCTACAAAGCGTTTCCGTCTAGTAGAAGTCGTAGAAAAAGCTGTTATTATTTAATGATACGATTCGGATCTATGCTTAATCCGAAGGGAGGTACTACGCATGATTCAACAAGAGTCAAGATTGAAAGTCGCTGATAACTCAGGTGCACGTGAAGTTCTAACAATTAAAGTGTTAGGTGGATCTGGAAGAAAAACTGCAAATATCGGAGATGTCATCGTTTGTACAGTCAAACAGGCAACACCTGGAGGCGTTGTTAAAAAAGGTGACGTTGTTAAAGCGGTAATTGTACGTACGAAGAGCGGTGCACGTCGTTCTGACGGTTCTTACATCAAGTTTGATGAGAACGCATGTGTAATTATTCGTGACGATAAGGGTCCACGTGGAACACGTATTTTCGGACCTGTCGCTCGTGAACTTCGTGAAAACAACTTCATGAAAATTGTTTCTTTAGCTCCGGAAGTAATTTAAGTTTTTGATGAGGCCTTTAAGGAGGTGCGAAAGACGATGCATGTAAAAAAAGGTGATAAAGTAATGGTCATCTCTGGCAAAGACAAAGGTAAAACCGGCGTTATTCTTGCAGCGTATCCAAAGAAGAACCGTGTATTGGTTGAAGGTGTTAACATCGTCAAAAAACATGCGAAGCCATCACAATTAAATCCTCAAGGTGGAATTATCAGCCACGAGGCAGCTATCCATGTTTCTAACGTAATGCCTATTGATCCTAAATCTGGTCAACCAACTCGTGTTGGATACACAGAAGTAGATGGCAAAAAAGTACGTGTTGCAAAAAAATCTGGTGAAAAATTAGACTGATTAGATCGAACATGAAGGGAGGTATAAGAGAATGAACCGCCTAAAAGAAAAGTACGTAAAAGAAATTACACCTTCTCTTATGAGCAAGTTTAACTATAAATCAAGCATGCAAGTGCCTAAGTTAGAAAAGATTGTTATCAACATGGGTGTTGGTGACGCTGTTCAAAACGCAAAATCACTTGATAGTGCAGTTGAAGAATTAGAATTAATCACTGGTCAAAAACCAGTTGTAACAAGAGCGAAGAAGTCAATCGCTGGATTCCGTCTTCGTGAAGGTATGCCAATCGGTGCGAAGGTAACTCTTCGTGGAGAACGCATGTATCAATTCCTAGACAAGTTAATCGCTGTTTCACTACCACGTGTACGTGACTTCCGTGGAATTTCTAAGAAAGCATTCGACGGTAGAGGAAACTACACTCTAGGAGTTCGCGAACAGCTTATCTTCCCAGAGATCGATTACGATAAAGTGAGTAAAGTACGCGGTATGGATATCGTATTAGTTACAACTGCGAACACTGATGAAGAATCACGTGAGTTATTAACTCAGTTTGGAATGCCGTTCCAAAAGTAATCGCTAAGAAAAGGGAGGCGAAAACGTGGCTAAAAAATCAATGATTGCGAAGCAACAACGCACGCAAAAGTACAAAGTTCGTGAATATACAAGATGTGAACGTTGTGGACGTCCACACTCTGTATACCGCAAATTTAAACTTTGCCGTATTTGCTTCCGCGAACTTGCATACAAAGGTCAAATTCCTGGCGTGAAAAAAGCCAGCTGGTAAACTAATGAACGTTGGAAGGAGGTCATTATAAAATGGTCATGACAGATCCAATTGCAGATATGCTTACTCGTATTCGTAATGCGAATATGGTTCGTCACGAAGTTCTAGAAGTTCCTGCTTCTAAGATCAAAAAGGACGTAGCTGAAATCTTAAAACGTGAAGGCTTCGTACGTGATGTAGAACATATCGAAGACAATAAACAAGGTGTTATCCGTATTTTCCTAAAGTACGGTTCAAATAACGAACGTGTTATAACTGGCCTTAAGAGAATCAGTAAACCTGGTCTACGCGTATATGCGAGAGCTAACGAAGTTCCACGCGTTCTTAACGGTCTTGGTATTGCAATCGTATCTACATCTCAAGGTGTACTTACTGATAAAGAAGCACGTGCTAAGCAAGTGGGCGGAGAAGTCCTTGCTTACGTTTGGTAATAAAAACGATTAGTGAATGGAGGTGCAAAGCATGTCTCGCGTAGGGAAAAAACCCATCGAAGTGCCATCTGGCGTAACAGTAACATTTGATAACAACACGATTACGGTTAAAGGACCTAAGGGTGAACTAACACGTACTTTCAGTCCAGATATTAAAGTGGAACTAGAAGAAAACGTACTAACTGTAACTCGTCCTTCTGACTCTAAAGAGCACCGCACTTTGCACGGAACAACTCGTGCGTTACTCGCAAATATGGTCGAAGGTGTATCAAAAGGATTTGAAAGATCTCTTGAGCTTATCGGGGTTGGATACCGTGCTCAAAAACAAGGTAGTAAGCTTATTCTAAATGTAGGTTACTCTCACCCGGTTGAAATTGAGCCTGAAGAAGGAATTGAAATTGAAGTTCCATCTAACACGAAGGTAACTGTTAAAGGATATAACAAAGAGCGTGTAGGTGCTCTAGCAGCAAACATTCGTGACGTACGTCCACCAGAACCTTACAAAGGTAAAGGGATCCGTTACGAAGGTGAGCGTGTGCGCCGTAAAGAAGGTAAGACAGGTAAATAAAGCCGCATAGGTAACAGAAAGGAGTGACCTTACGTGATTACTAAGCCTAGTAAAAACGCTGTCCGTAAGAAAAGACATGCTCGTGTTCGTTCGAAGTTAACAGGAACAGCTGAGCGTCCACGTCTAAACGTATTTCGCTCAAACAAATACATTTATGTTCAGTTAATCGATGATGTAAATGGTTTAACGGTAGCAAGTGCTTCAAGTAAAGAGAAGGATCTTGGTCTTGAATCAACTGGTAACGTTGATGCCGCTACAAAAGTCGGCGAACTAATCGCAAAAAGAGCTGTTGAAAAAGGCTTCAAAGAAGTTGTTTTTGACCGCGGCGGTTATTTATACCACGGGCGTATTAAAGCATTAGCAGATGCTGCTCGTGAGAACGGTCTAGAATTTTAATAGACAAAGGAGGGACAAATGACATGCGTCGCATTGATGCCAATAAACTAGAGCTTGAAGAACGTGTTGTAACGGTAAATCGTGTTGCGAAGGTTGTTAAAGGTGGACGTCGTTTCCGTTTCTCTGCACTTGTAGTTGTTGGAGATAAAAACGGACACGTAGGTTTCGGTACTGGTAAAGCACAAGAGGTGCCAGATGCTATCCGTAAAGCAATTGAAGATGCGAAAAAGAATTTAGTTGCTGTACCAATGGTAGGTACTACAATTCCTCATGAAATTGTAGGACGCTTTGGCGCAGGAGAAATCCTTTTAAAGCCAGCTTCTGAAGGTACTGGAGTTATCGCAGGAGGACCTGTTCGTGCGGTACTTGAGCTTGCAGGAGTTGCAGACATTCTATCTAAGTCTCTTGGAACAAACACACCAATCAACATGGTTCGTGCAACAATTGAGGGATTAAAACAGTTAAAACGTGCTGAAGACGTTGCTAAATTACGTGGAAAATCAGTAGAAGAACTGTTAGGATAAGGGGGGAAAACCAATGGCAAACAAACTTGAAATCACCCTTACACGCAGCCTAATTGGTCGTCCTGAAGATCAAAAAGTTACAGTAAAGACTTTAGGACTTAAAAAGCTGCACCAAACGGTTGTTCATGAAGATAATGCAGCAATTCGCGGAATGATTAACAAAGTTTCACACCTTGTAACTGTGAAAGAACAATAATTATTTTCCATAGAACAAGGAGGTGCCAATAATGAAGCTACATGAATTGAAGCCTGCACCAGGTTCTCGTAAAGAGCGTAACCGCGTAGGACGTGGTATTGGTTCTGGTAACGGGAAAACTGCTGGTAAAGGTCATAAAGGTCAAAAAGCACGTTCAGGTGGTGGCGTAAGACTAGGATTTGAAGGTGGTCAAACTCCTCTTTTCCAACGTCTACCTAAGCGTGGATTTACAAACATCAATCGTAAAGAGTATGCAATCGTGAACCTCGATGCTCTTAACCGCTTTGAAGATGGAACAGAAGTAACTCCTGAGCTACTAATCGAGACAGGTGTTGTAAAAGCTGAAAAAGCTGGAATCAAGATTCTAGGAAACGGTAACGTTGAAAAGAAACTTACAGTTAAAGCTCATAAGTTCTCATCTGCTGCTAAAGAAGCAATCGAAGCAGCAGGCGGTCAAACAGAGGTGATCTAATGTTTCGGACAATCTCCAATTTCATGCGTGTGAGTGATATAAGAAATAAAATAATTTTCACCCTTTTAATGCTTCTAGTGTTTCGTATCGGAACGTTCATCCCTGTACCTGGGGTGAACCCGGAGGCATTAAATTTTGGTGAAAACAGTGCTTTTGGGCTTCTCAATGTCTTCGGTGGAGGAGCTTTGGCACAATTCTCTATCTTTGCGACAGGAATTATGCCTTACATTACGGCTTCCATTATCGTTCAACTTTTACAGATGGACGTTGTGCCGAAGTTTACTGAGTGGTCCAAACAAGGTGAAGTTGGGCGTAGGAAACTAGCTCAATTCACTAGATATGGAACAATCGTTTTAGGGTTTATCCAGGCACTAGGTATGGCGTATGGATTTAATGCGATCTCTGGTGGAGGTCTCATTCAAAATCCTACCTTTGGAACTTATCTACTAATTGCACTTGTACTAACTGCCGGAACTGCATTCTTGATGTGGTTAGGGGAGCAAATTACGGCTAAGGGTGTAGGAAATGGGATTTCCATTCTTATCTTCGCTGGTATCGTTGCTGCAATCCCAACTACAGTCAATCAAATTTTCCAACAACAGTTCACTGATGTTGGGGACCAAGTTTTCATCCGTATCATTACGGTTGTATTACTAGTGTTAGCGGTAGTAGCAATTGTAGTTGGAACCATCTTTATTCAACAAGCTCTTCGTAAAATTCCTGTACAATATGCTAAGCGTGTATCTACAGGAAAGAGTCCAAATATGGGTGCTCAAACTTCCCATTTACCATTAAAGGTTAACGCTGCTGGTGTTATCCCGGTAATCTTTGCGATTTCTTTCATTATTACACCGCAAACCATTGCACAGTTTTTTGAAGAGAATTCTGTTACTCTTTGGATTCAACGTATTTTTGATTATACAGAGCCAATCGGAATGATCATCTATGTTGGTCTCATTATTGCTTTCACTTATTTCTATGCTTTTATTCAAGTGAATCCAGAACAAGTTTCGGATAACTTAAAGAAACAAGGTGGCTACATCCCTGGAATTAGACCAGGTATCAAAACACAGGAGTATCTGACAAAAGTACTATATCGCCTTACATTTGTGGGTGCTATATTCTTAGCGGTTATTT
The DNA here is from genome assembly GCF_039522365.1 of Bacillus carboniphilus. Classification (GTDB taxonomy): domain Bacteria; phylum Bacillota; class Bacilli; order Bacillales; family JC228; genus Bacillus_BF; species Bacillus_BF carboniphilus. The sequence continues at coordinate 52,221 of NZ_BAAADJ010000013.1, forward strand.
CTGTTCTACCAGTCTTCTTCATTGAGTTTGCGAACCTTCCACCTTCTGCTCAAATCGGTGGAACAAGTTTACTCATCGTTGTAGGTGTTGCCTTAGAAACAATGAAACAATTAGAGGCTCAACTAGTAAAACGTCATTATAAAGGCTTTATTAAATAGATCCTTGTCAATCAGGGCTGGTTTAAATCGAGGTGTCTATCTCCTCTATCTACAACCTTTAGAGGTGTAGAAGGGGAGACGACTCTTATGGTTTAACCCCTAATCTGAGACTGAGGGGGAAAACGCATGAATTTAGTTCTAATGGGTCTTCCTGGAGCAGGGAAAGGGACTCAAGCCGAAAAAATCGTAGCGAAGTATAATATCCCTCATATCTCAACTGGAGATATGTTCCGAGCAGCAATGAAGGATGAGACAGATCTTGGTCTTAAGGCGAAATCCTTTATGGATAAAGGAGAGCTAGTTCCTGATGAAATTACCATCGGGATAGTGAAAGAACGCCTTAGCAAAGATGATTGTATTCAGGGATTTTTACTAGACGGTTTTCCTAGAACAGTGCCACAAGCGGATGCGTTAGAAACTTTATTATCTCAATTAGATAAAAGAATTAACTATGTAATTCATATCGATGTAGATAAAGAAGAACTAATGGGCCGATTAACTGGGCGTAGAATCTGTAAAGATTGTGGTGCAACTTATCACCTTGTCTTTAACCCACCTTCTAAAGAAGGAGTTTGTGACCGTTGTGGTGGCGAGCTGTATCAACGTGCAGATGATAACGCAGAAACTGTTCAAAATCGACTAGATGTTAACATTAAGCAAATGCAACCGTTACTTGATTTTTATCAAGATAAAGGGTATTTGCGCACAATCAATGGACAACAAGATATTGATGTTGTGTTTCAAGACATTGAAAAGGTTCTTGGGGGCCAAAGTGAATGATCATATGTAAAACACCCCGTGAATTAGAGATCATGAGGGAAGCTGGCCGAATCGTTGCCCTAACACATCAAGAGCTAAAGAAACATATTAAGCCTGGTATAACAACAAAAGAATTGGATACAATTGCCGATAAATTTATACGTCAATCTGGTGCAATTCCCTCGTTTAAGGGCTATAATGGTTTTCGTGGCAGCATCTGTGCTTCTGTTAATGAAGAACTTGTTCATGGAATTCCAGGTGATCGTGTACTAAACGATGGAGATATTATCTCGATCGATATCGGTGCGAAATATAATGGTTACCATGGTGATTCAGCTTGGACCTACGGTGTAGGCCAAATAAGTGAAGAAGCAAAGCGTTTATTAGAAGTGACAGAGGAATCTTTATTTGTAGGGCTAAAAGAAGCAAAGCCCGGCGAAAGATTATCGAACATCTCCCATGCAATTCAAGAATATGTCGAGACATGCGGTTTTTCTGTTGTACGTGAGTATGTCGGGCATGGAATTGGTCAAGAATTACATGAAGACCCACCAATCCCTCACTATGGTCCACCGGGTAAAGGTCCAAGGTTGAGACCAGGAATGGTTTTGTGTGTCGAACCAATGGTAAATGCAGGAAGTCGACATGTCAAAACACTTTCTGATCATTGGACAGTCGTAACGGTGGATGGTAAAATGTGCGCTCATTTCGAGCATACGATTGCCATTACGGAATCCGGTTTTGAGATTTTAACCGTTATTTAGTTAAAGTTCAGGCTCGGAGGTTGCTCATTTACGAAAAAAAGAGTATAATGCACTCTGTTTGGTATCGTCGTAAACAATCGTTTTACGTTTAATAGATATTCTCGAGAATGCCCACGGAAGGGAGATGAACTCGATGGCTAAAGATGATGTTATTGAGGTCGAAGGTACAGTAGTCGAAACTTTGCCAAACGCGATGTTTAAGGTAGAATTGGAGAATGGTCATACTGTTCTTGCCCATGTTTCTGGTAAGATTCGTATGCACTTTATTCGTATCCTACCAGGTGATAAAGTGACGGTGGAATTGTCACCTTATGACCTAACTCGTGGTAGAATCACATACCGTTATAAATAATAAACACTCCGTAAACTAAGGAGGTTGAAAAAAGTGAAGGTAAGACCATCTGTTAAGCCAATTTGCGAAAAGTGCAAAGTAATTCGCAGACGTGGTAAAGTAATGGTGATTTGTGAAAATCCTAAACATAAGCAAAAACAAGGTTAGTATATAAGGAGGTGCTCATTAATGGCTCGTATCGCAGGTGTTGATATTCCTCGTGAAAAACGTATTGTAATATCTTTAACATATATTTATGGTATCGGTAACTCAACAGCGAAACAAATCTTAGCTGAATCTGGTGTTTCTGAAGATACTCGTGTTCGTGATCTTACTGAAGACGAACTAGGTAAAATTCGTGAAATCGTTGATAAGCTAAAAGTTGAAGGGGATCTACGTCGTGAGATTTCATTAAACATCAAACGTCTAATGGAAATCGGTTGCTACCGTGGTCTTCGTCATCGTCGTGGCTTACCAGTTCGTGGACAAAATACGAAGAACAATGCTCGTACCCGTAAAGGACCACGTAAAACTGTTGCTAACAAGAAGAAATAATTGGGTAAAGGAGGTTATCTAACTTATGGCACGTAAAACTAATACTCGTAAACGTCGTGTGAAAAAGAATATCGAAGCTGGTATTGCACACATTCGTTCTACTTTTAACAATACAATTGTAACGATTACAGATGTTCACGGTAATGCGGTCGCTTGGTCAAGTGCTGGTGCGCTTGGTTTCAAAGGATCTCGTAAATCTACACCATTTGCAGCTCAAATGGCTGCTGAAACTGCTGCTAAAGGGTCAATCGAACACGGCATGAAGACTCTTGAGGTTACTGTTAAAGGACCTGGTGCAGGACGTGAAGCTGCTATCCGTGCATTACAATCAGCTGGACTAGAAGTAACAGCCATCAGAGACGTGACACCTGTTCCACATAACGGATGCCGTCCACCAAAACGTCGCCGTGTATAATTTTTCTGTATAACTTTCTTAACCATGTCTATAATGGTTATGATAGCAAATTTTGCCTTTATACAGAATACGTTGTTGTACTCTTTAAGGAATGCATTCTTGGGGGAATATCGATTGGACATTCCTTCGGGTTAAGGTATTCTAATCGGGTTTTCGACGTTTTGAAGGAGGGTATTGTTGAATGATCGAGATTGAAAAGCCAATAATTGAAACGGTTGAGATCAACGATGACGCAAAGTACGGGAAGTTTGTCGTAGAACCACTTGAGCGTGGATATGGTACAACTCTGGGTAACTCCTTACGTCGTATCCTACTATCCTCACTCCCAGGTGCCGCTGTCACTTCTATTCAGATTGATGGTGTACTACATGAGTTCTCAACAATCGAAGGTGTCGTAGAGGATGTTACGACTATTATCCTAAACATTAAAAAACTTGCGCTTAAGATTTATTCTGATGAAGAAAAAACATTAGAAATTGATGCACAAGGTGAAGGCCCTATTACGGCTGCTGATATTACACATGATAGTGATGTTGAAATCCTTAATCCGGATCTTCATATCGCAACTCTATCTGCAAAAGGCCATCTACGTATGCGTCTACATGCAAGAAGAGGTCGTGGATATGCAACAGCTGATCAAAACAAGCGTGAAGATCAACCAATTGGTGTTATTCCAATTGACTCTATTTATACACCTGTATCTCGTGTATCATATCAAGTTGAAAACACGCGTGTTGGTCAAATGACTAATTATGACAAGTTAACTTTAGATGTATGGACAGATGGAAGCACTGGTCCACAAGAAGCTATAGCTTTAGGTGCAAAAATCCTAACAGAACATCTAAACATCTTTGTAGGCCTAACAGATGAAGCACAAAATGCTGAAATCATGGTTGAAAAAGAAGAAGATCAAAAAGAGAAAGTTCTTGAAATGACTATTGAAGAACTGGATCTATCTGTTCGCTCATACAACTGCTTGAAGCGTGCAGGCATTAACACTGTTCAAGAACTTGCGAACAAAACCGAAGAAGATATGATGAAAGTCAGAAACCTCGGACGCAAATCACTTGAAGAAGTAAAAGCTAAGCTTGAAGATTTAGGCTTAGGATTAAGAAAAGACGACTAATATAGTTGACATACAACATGACCTTTACAAAAAGGGAGGGAATCTACTATGTCTTACAGAAAACTAGGACGTACAAGCGATCAACGTAAAGCATTACTACGTGACCTTGCGACTGATTTAATCATCAGTGAGCGTATCGAGACAACTGAAGCACGTGCGAAAGAATTACGTTCTGTTGTTGAGAAAATGATCACTCTTGGAAAGCGCGGAGATCTTCATGCTCGTCGTCAAGCTTCTTCTTACATTCGTCATGAAGTGGCTAACGAAGAAACTGGGCAAGATGCTATCCAAAAGCTATTCAGTGACATTGCTCCTCGTTATGAAGAGCGTCAAGGCGGATATACACGCATTATGAAATTAGGACCACGTCGTGGTGACGGAGCTCCAATGGTAATCATTGAGCTAGTTTAATAATGACGAGACATGGGGCGGGACAGCTAACTAGTTTGGTCCTTGCCCCTTTTCGTTTATATTAAGAAGAGCACAAATTTCTGCTTTTCTAACAGGTGAAACGGGGCGTTATGATAAAGCTTCTTCAAGTATGAGGTATTTGTCTAGCTCCTGAGGCAACCCTAAATAGGGCTTGCCTCCGCCCTTTCTCCTTTAATTTGTAATCTCCCCCCAAACTATCTCCTTAAACGCTCTCCATTATTTTTTAACCTTTGATATAGATTAGATTAGTATTAGCCGAGTTTAGTAAGAGGAGTGAGATGAGATGAAAGAGTTAGTTTCCGTTCGAAATCTATCCTTTTCGTATAATTCCCAAAAAACCTTAGCCTTACATGATATTTCCTTAGATATATATGAGGGTGAGTGGCTTGCGCTTGTTGGACATAATGGTTCTGGTAAGTCAACCCTTGCGAAATTACTTATGGGGCTCCAACCATTTAATGAAGGTAATATAACGATAAATGGACTTCCTTTGTCTGAAGATACAGTTTGGGATATAAGAAGAATAGTGGGGATGGTTTTTCAAAATCCGGACAACCAGTTTGTTGGAACAACTGTTGAAGATGATGTTGCATTTGCTCTTGAGAATAATGGAATTCCAAGACAGGAAATGAGAGAAAGGGTAAAACAAGCATTGCAACAAGTCAAAATGCAAGAATTCCTAAATGTTGAACCCCACCATCTATCTGGTGGTCAAAAGCAACGTGTGGCTATTGCAGGTGTTTTGGCCCTGCAGCCAAAGTTAATGATTTTGGATGAAGCCACTTCTATGCTAGATCCCAGAGGAAGAGAAGAAGTTCTAGATACTGTTCGTCAATTGAAGGAGAAACAAGATATTACGGTTGTTTCTATTACCCATGATTTAGAGGAAGCAGCAAAGGCGGACAGAGTTATCGTTTTAAATAAAGGGGAAATCTATAGACAAGGAACTCCAGCTGAGATTTTTCAGATGAAGGATGAACTTATTCAATTAGGCCTAGATATTCCTTTCTCTGTCAAAATGAAACAAGCTTTACAAGAGAAAGATCTCCCTATGAAAATTGATTCCTTGTCTACAGGAGAGTTGGTGAATGAACTATGGACATTATACTCGAGCAGGTAGAGTACAAATATCAGGCGGGTACACCGTTTGAAAGAAGGGCACTGACGGATATAAACCTAGAGATCCCTAGTGGTACATTTCTTGCAATTATCGGACACACTGGATCTGGGAAATCAACGGTTATTCAGCATTTAAATGCGTTATTAAAACCAACAAAAGGCAAAGTCCGAATCGGAAGTCATGTCGTAGAGGCGGAAGTGAAAAATAAAAACCTAAAACCGATCCGCCAAAAGGTAGGGATCGTTTTTCAATTTCCAGAACATCAACTTTTCGATGAGACAGTTTTAAAAGATGTTTGTTTTGGGCCAATGAATTATGGAGTGCCAGAGGAAAAAGCAAAGGAAAAAGCCAGACATGCTTTAAACCAAGTTGGATTAACGGAAGAGATATATGATAAATCTCCTTTTGAACTCTCTGGCGGCCAGATGAGAAGGGTTGCGATAGCAGGAATATTAGCAATGGAATCGGATGTTATCGTCTTAGATGAACCAACTGCGGGTTTAGACCCAAGAGGGCGGAAAGAAATAATGGATTTATTCTACAAGCTTCACCAAGAAAGGAAATTGTCCACCATTCTTGTTACCCATAGTATGGAGGATGCAGCGGAATATGCAGACGAAATTGTCGTGATGCATAAGGGAACCGTCATGAGAAAAGGGACCCCTAGTGAGATTTTTGCATCTCCTAAGGATCTAATGGTTCTTGGCTTAGATGTTCCTGAGGTCGTTAAGTTTCGGTTGCAGGTAGAGGAAAAGTTGGGTGTATCCATTCCTAGTCCATCTATGGACATGGGTGTGTTGGCGGAACAAATTGCTCAACTGATAAAAGGGGGTAAAACCCATGACTGATAAGATTATATTTGGGCGATATATCCCAGTGGAATCCCCTTTACACCGGATGGATGCTAGAGCTAAAATACTCTTTGTTTTTGGATTTATTTGTATTGTATTCCTAGCAAACAATGTCATAACAAATGCAATCCTTTTAGGGTTTACAATATTAGCAATCTTACTTTCGAATGTTCCTGTTAAGTTTCTCTTAAATGGATTAAAGCCAATATTTATTATTATTCTTTTTACCTTTTTCCTACACGTTTTCTTTACACGAGAAGGGGCTCTGGTTGCAGATTGGGGCTGGATTAAGATTTATGAGGGTGGAATTAGGCAAGGGGTTTTTATTTCTCTTCGCTTTGTTTACCTGATATTTGTAACGTCGCTATTAACACTTACAACGCCACCCATTACATTAACAGATGGTATTGAAAGTTTGTTAAACCCTTTCAAAAAAGTGAAGCTCCCAGTCCACGAGCTGGCACTCATGATGTCTATATCGCTTCGGTTCATTCCAACGTTAATGGAAGAGACAGAGAAAATTATGAAAGCACAAACAGCTAGAGGTGTTGATTTTTCTACAGGCCCCATAAAGGAACGTATAAAAGCAATCGTACCATTACTGATTCCATTATTCGTCAGTTCCTTTAAAAGGGCTGAGGAGTTGGCTCTAGCCATGGAGGCAAGAGGTTATAAGGGTGGAGAAGGCCGTAGTAAATACCGTGAATTGATTTGGAGTACAAGGGACCACATACTATTGTTTTTATTTATCGTACTCACACTTATACTATGGTTCCTTCGCTCTTAAAGGAGTTTTGAGTATGCCTAGGATAAAGTTAATCATTTCATACGATGGAACTCATTTTAACGGTTACCAAGTGCAACCAGGTCTCAGAACTGTGCAGTCCGAGCTGGAACACGCGTTAAAACGAATGCATAAAGGAATGGATATTAGAGTAACCGCATCTGGTCGAACAGACCGTTATGTGCATGCTACCGGTCAGGTTATTCATTTTGATACAGAGCTGGAAATCCCTGCTGATAAATGGAACATAGCATTAAATACTATGCTTCCTGAAGATGTAAGAATTATACATGCAGAACAAGTGGATTCCCAATTTCATGCTAGATTTGATGCGATTCAGAAAGAGTATCGATATAAGGTGAATTGTGCTAAAATACCGTCTGTCTTTAAACGCCATTATGAATATCACTATCCTTATAAGGTAGATGTTATGAAGATGAAAGAAGCTTCCAAGCTATTATTAGGAACACATGATTTTACTAGCTTTTCTTCTGCAAAATCAGAAGTCGAAGATCGCATAAGGACGATTTATTCCATTGAGATTTTAGAAAAAGAGAATGAACTAACCTTCTGTTTTATTGGAAATGGATTTTTGTATAACATGGTCAGAATCCTTGTTGGTACACTCATTGAGGTAGGAAGTGGAGTTCGTGAACCAGCTTCTATGTTGAGTATAATAGATGCAAAGAACCGGGCAGCAGCTGGTAAAACGGCTCCGGGACACGGCCTTTATTTATGGAAGGTCGAGTATTAGAACGAGATGGAAAAAATAAGGAGCTCTGTATTTGGGATTTATTATAAAATCTCCTTGACTTTGCACCTTCAGGAAGCTATCATATTAAGGTATATGATTATTCCGCGATAAAGCCCCGGAACTCTATCGTGATTGAATAGATTAGTACGTTTAAAAACGAAAAACTAATGATTTTATGAATATGAATTTCAGGAGGGTCACACATGCGTACAACTTACATGGCGAAAGCAAATGAAGTGGATCGTAAATGGTACGTTGTTGACGCCGAAGGCCAAACTCTTGGTCGTTTAGCAAGCGAAGTAGCTGCTATCTTGCGCGGAAAACACAAACCAACTTACACACCACATGTTGATACAGGTGATAACGTAATTATCATCAATGCATCAAAAATCGAATTAACTGGTAAAAAGTTAACGGATAAGATTTACTACCGTCACAGCCAACATCCAGGCGGTTTAAAATCTAGAACGGCTTTAGAAATGCGTACAAACTACGCTGAAAAAATGCTAGAGCTTGCAATCAAAGGAATGCTTCCAAAGAATACTCTTGGACGCCAAATCTATAAGAAGCTTCATGTATATGCTGGAAGCGAGCATCCACACCAAGCTCAAAAACCGGAAAGTTACGAACTTCGCGGATAATTTTAGAAGGAGGGACTCATCATGGCACAAGTTCAATATTACGGAACAGGTCGTCGTAAAAGTTCTGTCGCTCGTGTACGTCTAGTACCAGGCGAAGGAAAAATCGTTGTAAACGGCCGAGACGTTGAAGATTATATTCCATTCGCAGCACTTCGTGAAGTGGTTAAACAACCTCTAAACGTTACTGAAACTCTTGGTAACTATGATGTGCTAGTAAACGTATCAGGTGGAGGTTACACAGGACAAGCGGGAGCTATCCGTCACGGAATCGCTCGTGCGTTACTACAAGCTGATCCTGAGTACCGTGGTTCACTAAAGCGTGCAGGTCTACTAACTCGTGACCCACGTATGAAAGAGCGTAAAAAATACGGTCTTAAAGGTGCACGTCGCGCGCCACAATTCTCAAAGCGTTAATTATTGTTTTTTCAAAGACTCTCAACCGATTTGGTTGGGGGTCTTTTTTGCATTCAGAAAAAATGCTCAAAAATATATGCAGATATAATTGAAAAGGGGGAAAGGCTTGGTGAATTCAGCACTAAATATAATAGTGAGATTATTGCCCGTTCTATCTCAACATTTATGGACGGACTTGCACTAGACCATGCTATTTTACCAGAGGAAGAATTAAAACTAAAAGAACAGTCTATTTTTTTTGTGGAATATTTAAAGTTGGCTTTAGAGGTAAATGTTTAGCAATCAGCACTTGCGTGGGGCAATTTTTATAGGTAATTCCTCCTGAAATCAATAATTCTTAACATTTGCGACATAAAATTTTTTTTATCGACGAACTTTTTAGTATACATAGAAAGGGAGGAAGCATTTACAATGAAAAACAAAAAAATAATTCATTTACTATCAAGTACTGCTCTTGCTTCAGCACTTATATTTCCAATTGGTACAGGAGTTACATTTGCAAACGAAGACACAGCGGAGGATCTAGAGACAGTTTCATTAGAAGAAACGAATACCTCTGAAGAAACAAACGAGGAAGTAGTAACTGAAGAAGAAGCAACAGAAGAAGCTTCCGATGAATCATCTGAAGAATCAACCGAAGAAGATAGCAATGAGGAAGCTGAGCTAGAAGAACCGGCATTAGTACCTGGGGATTTCTTTTACTTTGTAAAACTGATGACGGAAAAAATCCGTCTTGCGGTTACCTTTGATGACTATAAAGAAAGTAAATTATTAGCTGAGTTTGCTGCAGAAAGAATTGCAGAAGCTAATGCTTTAATTGCTAAAGGAGAAATAGAAGAAGCAGAAGAGCTTTTACAAGAGGCTATTGCTATTCAGGAGCAGGCTGGAGAAAAACTAGCAGGATCCACAGAAGATGAGGGAACTGAATCAGAAGAGGCAACCGAAGAAACTGATGAGGAAGCAGTTACAGAGGGTACAGAAGAGACTAACGAGGAATCAGATTCAGAAGCTACCGATGAAGGTACAGAAGAAGAATCAGATTCTGACGTGACTGAAGAAGTAACAGAAGAAGAAGATGAAGTTAGAGCAAGCTTGCAAATAACATCGATTCACTATTAGTAGTACTTGAGAAAATTGATAATCCAAAGGCTCAAAAAGCTATTATGAAGAATGTACAAAAATCATTTGAAAAAATGGAAAAGAAATTTAAGAAGCTAGAAGATGCAGAGCAGAAGTTTGCTGAGAAGATGAGTAAGGTTGAAGAAAAGCTTGAAAGTGGTCAAATTTCTGAAGAAGAAGCAGATCGTGAAGTAGAAAAGCTTGAGGAAGAACTAAGTAAAAAAGAGCAAAAGATTGAAGATGAAGAAGAGAAAGATGTTAAAAAAATCAACAAGAATGTTGAAAAAGAACTAGAAAAAGCTGCTAAAGAAGAAGAGAAGAAAGAGAAAGAAGCCTTAAAAGAGGCAGAAAAGAAAGAAAAAGAAGCAGCTAAGAAAGAAGAAGAAAGAAAAAGAGAAGAAGCTAAAAAGGAAGAAGAAAAGAAACGAGAAGATAGAAAGAAAAAAGATAAAGACGAAGACGATGATGACGACGAAGACGAAGATGACGATGACAACGATGAAGATGACGATGAAGAAGATGAAGACTAAGTTGTTTCATACAAAGGATTAAGAAAGCATAAGAGGCTCTCAACGAATTAGTTGGGAGTTTTCTTTTTTATACATGGAAGAAATCATCTATATTGGTGCTTTATTTCGTGGCTCAAAAACCGTATGAGTCATTGTGAAACGTTAAAGACTATCCTTGAGGTGGTCATTATGACTGTTATTCATAGCTTTCGGCAAAAGCAAAGAGAAAAAGAAATAAAACTAGAGCGAAATTTGTTGCGAGAGCTTTCTATAGAATGGTTAAAAAAGAAGACTTTAGAATGTTTTATTAAAGGTATTGATTCCTCTCAGTACATTCCGATTTATCAATTGGAGGAATGCTGTCAAGATGTAGCAGTAGAAGCGTTTCTTTTAGGAGGACGTTTCGGGAAATTTGGTTACTACGGGGAGTCAGTTGAGGAAGTAAAGTCACGATGTCAGGAAGAAGAAAAATACTTAATTGATACACTATACCATTATATTGAAATTGAAGGTTTATTTGAAAAAAGACCTATGATCCAAGATTCTTTATATTTGCAATGTGAACAATATGTACATGCTTTTTGGATGGAAGGATTTTTAAAGGCTGTTAAGAGATATAAGCTTAAGTTGAAATCTTAATGTTCCGTGTTCTAAACCTCCCCCTTGTCCCATAAGATGGACTAGAGGATGTTGTTAGGGGGAGCAAGTGTGAGAAATAATTTGAAATGGGTTATTTTTTCTATAGGAGTCGTTGTTCTCTTTTTTATTGTACAATTTGATATTAAAAATGATGAGTCCTGGGATTCTTGGAATTTACCTTTGACAGGGAAAATCATCTATTTAGATCCCGGACATGGTGGAGTGGATCCAGGGGCTAGTAAGGAAAATGTGATTGAAAAAGATGTAGCCTTAAACATTGCGTTTAAACTCAGAGACTTCCTTCAGCAACAAGGCGCTCTTGTTTTAATGACGAGAGAAGCTGATATCGATCTTGCTGATGCAAATACGAAAGGCTACAGTCGGAGAAAGTCTGAGGACCTTCACAAACGTTTAAAACTTATAAATGATTCTGAAGCGGATCTTTTCTTGAGTATTCATTTAAATGCCATCCCATCATCCAGGTGGTCTGGGGCACAAACCTTTTATGGTCCAAGATACAAAGAAAGTGAAGAAGCAGCCAAGTATATTCAAGGGGAATTAACACGTAATTTAGAAAATACAACCAGACAAGCGAAAGAAATTAACAATGTATTTCTTATGAAACATGCTGAAAAACCGGGAGTGCTTGTAGAGGTTGGTTTCCTTTCGAACTCGGTTGAGCGGGGCAACTTGCAAAACGAAGCATACCAAGAAATGTTAGCTGCATCAATCTATAAAGGTGTATTGAGATATTTCTCAGAGTATGACGATGAAGATAAGGAAGATGAGGACGAGGAAAAAATAGAGGATGAATAAAAGCTCGCTTACTAACAGCGAGTTTTTTGTTTTGGGTGATTGACTATAGTAAAATAGTGTAGTGTGAAAATAATCACAGAGTTAACTAAATTAGACTGTTAGGATGAATTTACAATCCTTTTTGAGGAAAACAGTAGACAGGATAAATAGAGACTGGCTATGTTATAATGATTATAAAGAAAACGAATACAATATAAAGGTGGGTCACATGTGTTAACAGAAGAAAAAATCCGTTCACTCGTGCAAGAACTAAAAGATCCTTTCTTAAATAAATCGTTAAAAGAAACTGAAGGTATTCTTGAAATCAAAGTAAAAGATGAAAAGAAACATGTAAGTCTTAAAGTTGCAATTGCAAAAACAGGAACAAGTGAGCAACTGCAGCTTCAAGGTAAAATTGTAGAAACTTTGAAGCGCTCTGGTGTAGAGTCGGTCGGTCTTCGTTTTTCTGATTTACCAGAAGAGACTCTTGAAAAGTTCAGAGGACAGCTAGGTGGACAAGAAAAAGGGACTTCCTTGTTAAATAGCGATACAACATTTATTGCGATTGCTAGTGGTAAGGGTGGAGTTGGTAAATCAACTGTATCCGTGAACTTAGCCGTTGCTCTAGCCCGTCTAGGTAAAAAGGTCGGGATCATAGACGCGGACATTTATGGTTTTAGTGTTCCAGATATGATGGGTATTGCAAATCGACCACAGGTAAGAGGAGAAAAAATAATTCCTGTAGACCGGTTTGGTGTAAAAGTTATATCCATGGCGTTTTTTGTAGAAGACAACTCTCCTGTAATATGGAGAGGACCAATGTTAGGGAAAATGTTAAATAGTTTCTTCTCCGAAGTAGAATGGGGAGACCTTGACTACCTACTTTTAGATTTACCACCTGGTACAGGGGATGTTGCGCTTGATTTACATACGATGTTGCCTACATGTAAGGAAATTATCGTAACAACACCTCATCCTACAGCAGCTTTTGTTGCAGCTCGTGCAGGTGCTATGGCCCTTAAAACCGACCATGAAATCATTGGGATTGTTGAGAACATGTCCTATTTTGAAAGTAAGGTAACAGGTGAGAAGGAATATGTATTCGGTAAAGGTGGAGGAGAAAAATTAGCTGAAGAGTTAAAAGCGCCGCTATTAGGTAAACTCCCACTAGAGCAACCGGACTGGAATAAAGAAGAGTTTGCTCCTTCCGTATATGAGGAAAACGAGAGATTAGGGAAAATTTACCTAGAAATTGCAGATAAGCTACTAGCGGAATTAAGATAAAAGGAAGGACCATCATTTCGTAAAGGAATGGATGGTCCTTTTTAGATCATTCATATCAGATGGATTAAGATCCTTGGTCAGACCCGCCGCCACTTTGGTCTCCACCGCCGCCATCTCCACCACCGGAGTCTCCACCACCGCCACTCTCTTCTCCAGACTTTCCTGTTCCCATTTCTTCAGCAGCCTTCATTAGCACATCTGCCATTTTTGCTTTAAACAGGGGACTCTCGATGGTATCCAGAACAACAGTTTGTAAATGTTCTCTGAATTTTTGGCTTTTCATTTGATCTTCTAATGCTTTTGCAATTTCAGGATCCTTCAATATATCTATCATCATTGCCTGGTATTCAGGGTCTTTCATTAAGTCTTTTAGTAAGGTTTCATTTTCTTTTTTCATTGACTTTGCAACAGACTCAGCAAATTTAGGATCCGAAAAAGATTCTTTCCAGAAATCTACTCCCTTTTCCGAGGTTAAGGTAGTAACAATTGTATCTGAAACAATCTTTTGATCCATCACAAGTTTTTGCTGCATTTTTTCATCCGCCATAATCTCTTCGAATGCTTTCTTTCCATCATCAGACTTCAAGATATCGACAATCATTTTCTTGGTCTGCTCGTAGTCCATTTGATTACCATTACTGCCTTGACCACCGCAACCAGTAAGAACAAGTAACAATAATATGATCAATCCACATATTTTCTTCATGTTGACTGCCTCCTAATCCCTTTCCAGCATTTATATAGACGTGAAAAATTCGTTTTTTTTAATAAGTCACCTATACTTAATGTAAGACAATGTTCAATTTTTATACGAACTAACTTGTGGATTTTTAAAGCATCTATTTGATACAATCAGTAAGTGAAACTTTTTATACGGAGGACTTTGTTGTGACAAGTCGGAATTGGGTACGATTATTTTTTACTACATTACTTATTGGGGGCGTAGTAGGAGTTTTTTCAGGATTTATAGCTCGCTGGGAAGACTTTGAATGGATGTTTGCTCCATTAGATATTACTGAGGTCTTATCGTCATCTGTGTGGTTATTTGGAATAGGGTTAATTTATAGCGTCATCAGCCAAATGGGCTTTTTCTCTTATTTAACAGTACATCGGTTTGGGTTAGGTATCTTTAAATCAGTATTATTTTGGAACATGGCTCAAATCATTTTAATCGCTTTTGCATTAATTGACTTGGTCTATTTTGAATATGGGACGATTGCAGCCATACTTTTCGTTTATGGCCTAATCATTGCCACTTTAAAAGCAAAGCAAACCAATAAGGAGACCTTTATTTCAGCGCTTTTCTTTATGGCGGTTGTAACTACTATTGAGTTAATAGCTGTTCTTCGAGTAGGGAATGAAAGCTGGATTTACTTCATGCTTATCCCTTTGCTTGCATGTAATACTTATCAGCTTTTGGCTTTACCTGGTTACTTAGAGCGTTCGAAAGAGGAAAGAGAAGCCAGAACAGAAAGAAAAGCTAAGTTACAATCAAAAACAGTAAAGAAATAAAAAAAGGGTCAAGCAGACATTGCTTGGCCCTTTCCATATATATAAATAGGGTGAATAAACATTAACTAATACTCTTACAATTGTTAATTGATTTCAGAAGTTTTCGAGCTTGCATCAGAGACCATTTTAGAAAGCGGGACCATTTCTAATCCCTTGTCTTTCAATGTCTTTAAGATAAGTGGTAATGCAACCGCGGTCTGTTTTGCAGAATCAGAAGCATGCAACAAAATAATATCACCTTTTTTTGCAGAAGCTACATTCTCCACAATCATCTCTTTACCTGGATTGGTCCAATCTTTTGAATCTAAACTCCAATGAATCACGTGAAGACTATTTCGTTCAGCTATTTTTAAAAACCTTTCATCAAAATGACCAGTAGGTGCACGTGCATATTCTACATCTTTAATGCCTAATTTCTTAAAGACTTCCAATGCTTTGTTTAAATCGCGTCTTATCTGCTCGTCTTCCAATTCAGAGTAATCCTTGTATTCGTATCCGAGTACGCCAATCTCATAACCACGTTTCTTAATCTTATCTACTAAATCGGGGTGTCTTTCAGCCCAAGAGCCGGATAGAAAAAACACGGCCGATTTTACTTCCAGTTTTTCTAGAGTCTCAATAATAGGTGCTGCTTTTTCGTCACCCCAACCAATATTGAAACTTAAAACAACTCCATCATCCCCACGATAAAAAGCTTTTGGTCCCTTGTCCGTAGAAAAAACGGGGATATGAACAAAATTCTGAACAAATAAGAACCAAGCTGTAAATAGTGCCGTTAAAATAATGAACATTGAATTCTTAAGCCGTTTTCCGTTTAGGACATAAATAAAACCCATAAGAACCCTCCTTAACTAAGACAACCTACTATTCAACATATGCTTGTACCTTCTAAATATGTCGCCATTTTTTTCGTGTTTTTGTAAAAAAGACGTGAAATCAAATTGTATAGTAGTGACATAAAAATCAATTCTTTGGACATAACTATATTACGCTTTTGTCGTAGATAGAGAGGTGGTTAGCTTGTTCGGACTAATCGTAAATGGACAAGAACAAAAAGAACTTCAATACTTAATAAAGAGAGAAATGGATGAAATTCTATTTGACTTAGAGGATCACCGAATAAGTAATGTAGTAAAGAATTCAATGGAAGAGCGATATAAAATACTATTTTCCCTATTACAAAGGGTAGCCCCTAAAGAAGAATACATATCCTATATTCGTTCAAAAAAATACAAATAGTCGAACTTTTAATTTATGGTTGACGAATAATATAGTTCCTTGTTATAGTAATAAACGTCGCTGATACGAAATCAGCAACAAATAAATTTTTAAAAAAATATATTGACTCTTCGTTGTGAAGGTGTTATTATATAAAAGTCGCTGTTTTGAGTGACTTTGATGAAGGTTAACTACTGAATACATTCAAAGATTGATTGACATCAGTAGCCTTGTTCCTTGAAAACTGAACAAAGAAAAACGTCAACGTTAATTCAATTTTTATTTTATGAGCTATTCAAATCTTTTCTTTTATGGAGAGTTTGATCCTGGCTCAG